>DATGGF010000435.1:0-2595 GCA_035308625.1 Acidimicrobiales bacterium
CGAGGCGGTGGTGGCCCACCAGCTGGTCGATGCCGTCTACCGCTCGGCGGCGACGGGAGGGACACCCGTCACTCCCGTCGCTTGATCCGCCGGCGACCGTCGGCCGGCCAGGGAAGTGAACAAAAGGAAGAGGCCGCCCAGCGCGGCGAGTGCTGTTCCGGCCCACGCGAAGCGGCGGAGCCCGTCGCCGGCCCCGGTGAAGGCGAGCGACGTCTGACGTGGTGCGGTGGCGGGATTGGCGCCACCGCTCGCGCTGGTGGCGCTCGGTGAGTTCCCTGAGCCCGACTTCGGCGCGCCAGCTGTGCCCGCTGTGGTGGTGGTCGCACTCGATCGCGGCGCAGTGGTGGTCGGCGACCCTGGAACGGTGGTCGTCGGAGCCGTGGTCGTCGGCATGGTGGTGGGCGTGGTGGTGGTGGGCGAGACGGGCGTGACCGGGACAAGGGCGAAGCCCCCCGCGCCGTTGCCGGTGGCGTTTCCCGGGGTGTCGGAGACGAAGGTGTAGAGAGGCATGCCGTTCCAGGTCACCTGGTTGCGACCGTCGCTCTGCACCGCGGCGCCGAGGCTTCCCGGTGGGACAGTGGCACTCGCGGTGGGCGAGGTGCCGGCGGCGATGGTGAGCGGAGGCCACACCTGGAGGCACGACCCGGTGCAGGTGCTGACGCCGTTGTGATCGCTGGCGAAGGTGTACAGCGGGAGCCCCCCACCGGTGGTGAGCACGTTGCCGAACTGGGGGACGCTCGTGACCGTGACGTCGGGAGACGATCCCGAGGCGGTGGTGGGCAGGACCACGGCCAGCACAGCCGAGGTGCCCAGGGCGAGGCCGGCGAACAAGCCGGTCAGGTTCCAAGGGACATGCCCCCGCCTCGTGTCCGATGACGGCGTGCCGGCCCTGCGGCCGCTTCGGATCGGATGCATGTTTGGCCCCCCTTAGCCCGGCTCCCGTCTTGGCTCTACGAGCGGGACGGCACGACTGTTCAGCGTCGCCGAGGGGGGAGCGGCGACCAGCACGTTCGATCGACGTGCCGCGGTCCCATGGTCGCACACGGTCCCTCGGCCCGGCTCATCACAAATGACGATCGTCGCCGGTCGATCGCCCTAACGTGGCGCTCACCCGCCGGAAAGGAGGGCGCGTCCTGTGACCGCCTCGCTTCTGTTCTTCGGTGTGCTCGGCATCCTGAGCACGGCCTACGCCTTCGCCGTGAACCGTCGTCTGTTCTCCGGGAGTGAGCGAACGACGGTCCTCGAGGCGATCTACTACGTCGTCGGCCTCAGCTCACTCGTGCTCGGCTGGTACTTCAACGTCCGGTACACCCACCTCTACGGGCACCGGGCCAACTACGTGAACTACACCAAGCTGCTCTTCACCAACTGGGCGGCCGACTCGGCGGCCCAGGACTACATCATCTTCAACGTGGTGCTCTTCCCGTTGTGGAGCATCGTGGACGGCCGGCGCCGGGGAATGCGGGCGCCATGGATCTTCTTCGTCATGAGCCTGTTCACCAGCTTGGCCTTCTCGATCGCCATGTTCCTGGCCTTCACCGAGCGGCAAATCCGCTACAACCGCGACCGGGCCTCCAGCACGGCGTGACCGCAGTTGTACCCGGGGATGAAGGTGACCCCGGGGCCGCCGTGGCAACCGGCCCCGCACAGGTAGAGGCCGTCGACAGGCACCGGGTTGTCGGGCCATCCACGGGGTCCCGGACGGAACGGTCCCATGAATTCCGGCTGGAGCAGGCCGTGGCAGAAGTCGCCACCAGTGCAGCCGAACATGAGCTCGTAGGTGTAGGCCGGGTAGTTCAGTTGGCGCTCGATCAGGTCGGGGAAGTCGGGCGCCCAGCGGGTGAGCTTGTCCACGATGCGCTGGGCCATGAGATCGCGCAGCTGCGCCTGGTCCTTGCGGTCGGCGCCGATGGGGAAATAGAAGGCGAAGGTGCTGGCCGCATGTTTGCCCGGCGGGGCCAGGCTCGGGTCGTGCAGGGTCGGGATCTGGAGGTTGAACGAGGGTGACGCCGGGACCTCGCCTCGTCGGCAGCCGTCGTAGTCCTGCTGCATCTGTTCCGGGGTACCGAAGAAGGTGACGTTGCGGGCGTATTCCCCTTTGCTGAGCAACTCGTAGGGGTCCTTGTACTGCGGCAGGCCGTTGAGGGCGAAATGAATCTGGAAGTAGGCGGCTCGGTGGTCGATGGAGGCGACCCGTTCGTTGAAGGCAGCGGGGAGCAGCGCCGGGTCGATCAATTCGGTGAAGGTGGTGGTGGGGTCGAGATTCGACACCACCACCGGGGCGCTCACCGTGGTGCCGTCGGGGAGGGCCACGCCGACCACGGCGCCGTCGTCGACGACCACGCGGGCAGCCTTCACGTGACGTCGCAGTTCCCCACCGGCGGCTTCGAACAGCTTGAGCACGTGCTCGGAGATGGTGCCGATGCCGCCGCGCACCTTGGACATGGTGGCCGTACCGGGAGACGCCAGAGCGAAGGCCACGCACAGCGCGCTGCCGGGGGAGTAGGGGCCGCGGTAGGTGGAGTTCACGGCGAGGAAGGCGAGCATGCTGCGCAGCGGCGCGTGGCGCTCCTTGTCCGGGAGGTACCGGTCGAC
>DATGGF010000436.1:0-2610 GCA_035308625.1 Acidimicrobiales bacterium
CGTCACGAGCCAGAACGGCGCACCAGGAGGCGGACCCGGAACACTGAGGCGGTGCTGGGTGAATATCACCTGGCCGAGCGGACCCTGCCCCGGGCGCTCCTCGACAATGCCTGAAAAGAAATAGTGCAGACCATGCCAGAAGACCTCGACCCACAGCTCCTCAGCCTCGGACGGTTGGAAGTCCTGGAGCCGGAGACCGCCGCCGTCGGCCAGCATCCAGGCCGCGTCAGTTGCTGATATAACGGTGATCCGTCCGTTGACCGACATGCCCGGAATCCTAACGGGGCTCCGCCCCAGCCCGACAAGTCGGTGTGGTGTTGACGTTTGGGGTGGTACCGCAATCGGGGGGGGCTGGGGCAGATCCCCGGGAGTAAGGCACCTCGGCTCGTTTGGGGTTGCTGATTGTAGGCTCCGGTCGAGCCTAGATGCAGGACCGAGGTCCTGCCTTGAACCGCCCCCCTTTCTGTCAGCATGACCTGAGACACCGGGGGTTGTCCCCCATCCCTCAAGGGCGAGACTGGATCCGGTAGACCGAGATGACCATGCCAACTTTGTTGATGCAACGCGCCCATGATGAGGTGATGGCTGATGGCGGCCCCACCTTGCCCGACAAGCCACGACGGCGGAGTTTCACCACCGAGTACAAGCTGAGGATCGTCGACGCCTACGACGCCTGCGTGGGCGACGGCGACAAGGGCGCCTTGCTGCGCCGTGAGGGCCTGTACTCCAGTCACATCGTGGAGTGGCGCCGAGCCCGCGACAACGCCGCCCGGTCAGGTTTGGCCAAACCCCGGGCAAAGACCTCTCCCGATGCGGCCGCGCTGGCCAAGGCCACCGCCAAGATCGAACGGCTCGAGGGCCAGCTGGCCAAGCATCGTCTGGCGTTGGAGATCTCGGGAAAAGCGCACGCGCTCTTGGAGCTACTTGCCGAGAGCGCGACCGACGAGCCGAAGCCGAAGCTGTGATCGACGCCTGTTTCGCCGAGCTGGTCCCGCTGGTGGGCACCGCCAGGGCGTGCCGGGGATCGGGGAAGAGTCGGGCCACGCACTACCGCCGCTGCCAGCCGCCCCGCCTGGGACCGCGCCAACCCCGCTCGACGCCGGGGAACGCGTTGACGCCGTCGGAGACGGCCGAACTGCTGGCCGTGTTGCGCTCGAAGCGGTTCGTGGACCTGGCCCCGGCCCAGGTGTGGGCCATCTCGCTCGACGAGGGCGTGTACCTGGCGTCGATCTCCACCATGTACCGAGTGCTGCGAGCCGCCTGCGAGGTCCGAGAACGCCGAGCCCAGGCCGCCCATCCTCCCCGGGCCCGTCCGGAGTTGATGGCCGACCGGCCGAACATGTGCTGGACGTGGGATATAACCAAACTGCGCGGCCCCGACCGGGGGGTGTGGTTCGACTGCTATGTGGCCATTGACATCTTCTCCCGCTACGTGGTCGGCTGGATGGTGGCGGCCACCGAGACCGCCGAGCTGGCGGAGGAGTTCATCGCCGCCGCCGTCTCCGAACAAGGCGTCAACCGCGGTGAGCTCACCTTGCACGCCGACCGGGGCACCTCGATGACTTCCAAGGGCGTCGCCGCCCTCCTCACCGATCTGGGCGTCGCCCGCACTCACAGCCGGCCGCATGTGTCGAACGACAATCCCTACAGCGAAGCGGTCAACAAGACCCTGAAATACTGCCCAGCGTTCCCTCCCCGCTTCGGTTCTATTGAAGACGCCCGCGTCTTCTGCGGCCAGTTCTTCGACTACTACAACCACCAGCACCGTCATTCCGGGATTGCGCTGCACACCCCGGCGGCGGTCCACTATGGCACCGCCTCCGCCATCCAGACCGCCCGAGTCGAGACCCTCGACGCCGCCTACGCCGCCAACCCCGCCCGGTTCCGCAACCGCCGGCCAAGCCCACCCCGGCTGCCCACAACCGCCTGGATCAACAATCCCACGATCCACACCGACGCACAGAAGAAATCCTGACCATTTGTCTCAAAGGCCTTGACAGGTTCCGAAGCGGAAAGAGACGCTGCCACCTTCCTGCCGGCTACTCCACACGACAGTTAGCGCCGCCCACGTCGAGCAGGATGTTTTGACGGTCGTTCTCAATGACGGCTCGACTCTCACAGTCGGCCCCAACGCGAGATCTGCCTCCTGGCAGCTAATCGGGCAAGGCATTCCTCACCTCGTGGCAGCACTCGTCCCAGGGGACCAGAACCATGACCAGACCAGCGGGGCGAACCACGTTCCCAACCCCCAGCCGAGTTCCTGACGGAGACGGCTGGCCACCTTTCGAACGACGCCTGCCACGAACAGGCACCAAAGACCCATTTGGTCGCATTCCATCGAACTTCAGTCGGCGCTACCTGCTCGTGCATCGGGTCGTGCCCGGTTTCGGCGTTGGTCCGTTCGTCGTTGACACCGGCGACGTTTGAGAGCATTATGGTGGGGGATGGTTAGCCCGGTCTGGGCGACCGTCCCGGTAGGGTGACATCTGCCCCGGACCCCGGCAGCGTCAACGAAAGACGACGTTTGAGGGGACGGGCAGGTGATGGTCAGTCAACAACAGAGTTCCCGACCGAGGTCGAGGGGCGATGTCACGTGGCGGGAACAGGCGA
>DATGGF010000437.1:0-3411 GCA_035308625.1 Acidimicrobiales bacterium
GCGCTCGGGCCTGGTGACGAGTCGCCCGGCCAGCGAAGTGGTCATCCCACCGCCGTCGCGGCCCGCACCCCGCGTCCCGTCCCCGCCCCCGGCGTCGACCCCCGCGGCTCCGGCCGCGTCGGCCGCGCCGGCGCCGCCGCGCAGCGCCCCGCCCGCGGCTGCGGGCCGTGGTTCTGAGGCTCCACCGCGCGAGCGTCCCGACGGCCCCCCGCGCGAGCGCCCCGGCAGTGGCGGCGGTGCAGGACAACCTCCCGACACGCGTCCTCCGCTGTCGTCGTCCGGCCGTCCCATCCCTCCGCCACCCGGCGGCCCACCCCGCTCGACGTCGGGTCGTCCCATCCCGCCACCCCCGGGCCGTCGCGCTCCCGCCGGGCCTCGTCCCGGCGGCCCTCCCGGCGGAGCCGGCCGACCGCCTCTCGGCGCGGGCCGGCCCGGTGGCGGTCGCGGCCCCGGCGCAGGATCAGGAGGATTCGGCGGACGCGGCGGCACCGGTGGTGGTGGCGGCTACGGCGCCGGTCGTCCCGGTGGAGGTGGCGGTGGCGCGCCCGGGGGCCTGCGCGGCGGGCCCGGAGGCCGCGGCCGTCCTCCCCAGCGTCGGCCTCGGCGCCGGCGCCGGAACCTCGAGGAGCTCGAACCAACCCAGCTGACGACGTACATGCCGTCGAACGCGCCGGTGCCCGACCACGAGGTCATCATCGAGCGTGGGTCCACCCCGCGCGAGCTCGGTCCCAAGCTGAACCGCTCGGCCGGCGACATCATCCGCTTCCTCTTCCTCCAAGGGGAAGTAGTCACCGCCACGCAGTCGCTGTCCGACGACATGATCGAGCTGTTCGCGGCCGAGCTCGGCGCCCAGGTCCGGTTGGTCGACCCGGGCGAGGAGCAGGAAGCCGAGCTTCAGGCCCGCTACTTCGAGGACGCCGAGGAGCCCGAGGAAGGCGACCTCCGCCCCCGGCCGCCGGTGGTCACTGTCATGGGTCACGTCGACCACGGCAAGACCCTGCTGCTCGACCGCATCCGGTCGGCCAACGTCGTGGCCGGCGAGGCGGGTGGCATCACCCAGCACATCGGCGCCTACCAGGTCACCACGGGTGGGCACCACGTCACCTTCATCGACACCCCGGGCCACGAGGCCTTCACCGCCATGCGCGCCCGTGGCGCCCAGGTGACCGACATCGTGGTTCTGGTGGTGGCGGCCGACGACGGCGTCATGCCGCAGACGGTGGAGGCCATCAACCATGCCCGGGCCGCCGACGTGCCCATCGTGGTGGCGGTCAACAAGATCGACCGGGCCGACGCGGACGTGAACCGCGTGCTGCAGCAGCTCTCCGAGCAGGGTCTGGTGCCCGAGGCGTGGGGCGGCGACACCATCGTGGTCGAGGTGTCCGCCCTGCAGAGCCTGGGCATCGACGACCTCCTGGAGCAGCTGGGCCTGGTGGCCGAGCTCGAGGAGCTCCGGGCCAGTCCCGAGGGTCGGGCCCGCGGCGCCGTGCTCGAGGCCAACCTCGAGACCGGCCGCGGCCCGGTGGCCACCGTGGTGGTCCAGTCGGGCACGCTGCGGGTGGGTGACTCCATCGTGGCCGGCGCGGCGTGGGGCAAGGTGAAGGCGCTCATCGACGACCACGGTGAGCACGTGAAGGAGGCACCCCCCTCCATGCCGGTGCAGGTGCTCGGCTTCTCCGAGCCGCCCGCCGCCGGCGACGAGTTCCGCGTCACCCTCGACCAGTCGACGGCGCGGACCATCGGTGAGACCCGCGAGCGCCGCTACCGGGTGGCCGGCCACGCCCCGTCGCCGACCGCGCCGGGGGCCAAGCTCGAGGACCTGTTCGAGCAGATCCAGCGGGGTGAGGCGGCCACCCTCAACCTGATCCTCAAAGCCGACGTGCAGGGCACGCTGGAGGCCATCACCGACAGCGTGCGCAAGCTCGAGCGGCCCGAGGTGAAGCTCAGCTTCGTGCACCGCGCCGTGGGCGGGATCACCCAGTACGACGTCGAGCTGGCCGCCGCTTCGAACGCCACCATCATCGGGTTCAACGTGCGGCCCGACCGCCGTGCCCGTGAGCTGGCGGCCGAGCACGACGTCGAGGTGCGCACCTACGAGGTGATCTACAAGCTCCTGGAGGACCTCGAGGCGGCCATGGTCGGCATGCTCGCCCCCGAGTTCGAGGAAGTGGTCACCGGCGAGGCCGAAGTACGGGCGGTCTTCCGCGTGCCGCGTGTCGGCGCCGTGGCCGGCTGCTACGTGCGCGACGGCGTGATCACCCGGGGATCGAAGGTCCGATTCCTGCGCGAGGGGGTCATCATCTGGAAGGGGAGCATCAACTCGTTGCGGCGCTTCAAGGACGACGTGCGCGAGGTCCAGTCGGGCTTCGAGTGCGGCATCGGCCTCTCGGACTTCCAGGACCTGAAGGACGGCGACGTGATCGAGACCTACGAGGAGCGGGAGATCCCCCGCACCTGACCCTGCGCCGTCGCCGTCCGGGCCCGCCTCCGGGCCGCTTCCCCCGGACCGCCCGGGTCAACGAGGTGTTGCGCGAAGTGGTCGCCGACGCGCTCGAACGCCTGGCCGACACCGACGAGCGCCTGCGCATGGTGACGATCACCGCTGTCGACACCGCTCCCGATCTGCGACACGCCGTGGTGTACCTGAGCTCCCTCACCGAGGCGTCGGCCGAGGCCCTGGCGGACGGGCGCGCCGAGCTGCAACGGGTCATCGGCCGGCAGGTCCGCCTGAAGCGCACCCCGCAGCTCTCCTTCGCGGCCGACCCTGGCGTGGCGCATGGCACGCACGTGGAGGAGGTCCTGCGCCACCTGCACGAGCGGGGTGCCATGGGCCCCGAGGACGAGGCCGGCCCGGGCGAAGATGCCTGAGGCGGCGCACGCCGCCGGGCCCACCGGCATGGTGGTGGTGGACAAGGAGCCCGGGTGGACCTCGCACGACGTGGTGGCCCGCTGCCGGCGCATCTTCGGTCAGCGGCGCGTGGGCCACGCCGGGACCCTCGATCCGGATGCCACCGGGGTCCTGCTCGTGGGGCTCGGTCGCTTCACGCGCATGCTGCGGTACCTCACCGCGCTGGGGAAGTCCTACGACGGCGAGGTCGTGCTGGGCGTGGCCACCTCCACCCTCGATGCGTCGGGCGAGGTGGTGGGCCGATGGGACATGAGCGGGGTCGACGTGGCCGACGCGCAGGCGGCCGCGGCCGCCTTCACCGGCACGGTGCTGCAGGTCCCGCCGATGGTGTCGGCCCGCAAGGTGCAGGGTCGGCGCCTGCACGAGCTGGCCCGGGCCGGTGTGGAGGTTGAGCGCGAAGCCCGGCCGGTCACGGTGGACCGCTTCGACGTGGAGGCGGGTGACGAGCCCGGCGTGCTGCGCGTGTCGGTGGACTGTTCCACCGGAACCTACGTGCGTACCTT
>DATGGF010000438.1:0-1647 GCA_035308625.1 Acidimicrobiales bacterium
AAGCAGCCCAGCTACCTGACCCGACCGGGCCCGGGCAGAGCCCGGACTACCTGACCAGCTCGTAGGCGCTGACGTCGGGCGCGGCCATCTCCTGGCGGAAGCGGGAGAACGTCCACGGCCACACCGCCGGGATGCCCCGGTCGTCGAGGTACCAGCTCCGACAGCCCGTGACCCAGATGGTGTGCTTGGCCGCCTCAGTGCGCTCCTCCTCGAACCGGGTGGCGGCCGCCATGGTGGGGGAGACCTCGCGCACCCCCGCGCAGATCTGGTCGACCAGCTGCATGATGTAGCCGAACTGCATCTCGGCCACGTCGATGAGCGAGAAGTTCCCCACCGGACCGTTGGGCCCGTTCAGCATGAACAGGTTGGGGAATTCGGGCACCGAGATGGCCAGGTACGCCCACGGCCGCTTGTGCCACAGCTCGTCGAGGGCTACCCCGCCCCGGCCCACCACCTCGATGGGGCGTAGGAAGCGGTCGACCCGGAAGCCAGTGGCCAGCACCAGCACGTCGAGCTCGTGCAGCACCCCGTCGTCGGTGCGCACCCCGCCCGGCTCGATGCCGGTGATGGTCTCCGTGACGAGCGACGCGCCGGGGCGCTGCAAGGCTTGGTAGAAGTCGGGGCACACGATGAGGCGCTTGCACGCCGCGGGGTAGCCGGGGCGGAGCTTCTCCCGGAGCGCCGGGTCGGCCACGTTCTCCTCCAGGTTGGCCGTGCACGCCACCTGCAGGGCCTTCACCTGGGGGGAGTCGCGGTCGACCACGGCGTTGGCGAAGTTCTCCTCGAACATGGTGGCCAGATCCGCCCGCACCGACGCCATGGCCGCCGGCTCGGTGTGGAAGTGCGACCGGGTGTCGGCGTCGATGGGCGGGTTGGGCACCGGCAGCACCCACTGGGGGGTGCGCTGGAACAGCACGAATTGGTCCACCGTGCCGGCCAGCGCCGAGGTGATCTGCACGGCCGAGGAGCCGGTGCCGATGACTCCGACACGGGCGCCCGAAAGCGGCACCGAGTGGTTCCACCGCGCGCTGTGGAACGTCGGCCCGGCGAAGGTGTCGAGCCCGGCGATGTCGGGATAGGCCGGGTGATGGAGCACGCCGGTGGCGGCGATGACCACGTCGGCCACGTCGTCGCCCGCATTGGTGGTGATGCGCCAGCGCCCGTCGACGAAGGCGAGCTTCGTCACCTCGGTGCCGAACTGCATGTACTTCTCGACCCCGAAACGCTGGGCCACCGTCTCGAGGTAGGCCAGGATCTCGGCTCCGCCCGAGAAGACCTGGCTCCAGTCGGCATTGGGGGCGAACGAGTAGCTGTAGAGGTGCGAGGGGACGTCGCAGGCCACGCCGGGGTAGGTGTTCTCCCGCCAGGTACCGCCGAGCCGGTCCGCCTTCTCGTAGATGGTGATGTCGTTGAAGCCGGCTTCCCGGAGCTTGACCGCACTCAGGATCCCGGCCATGCCGCCGCCGATGATCACGAACCGAACGGGGTCCGCCCCTCCGTTCCTCGACATCTTCCCTTGCCCTCCCTCGCCGGGTCTCGCCTCCGGCCTCGTCAGGCTAACCCCCGCCGGAGCGCCGGCCCCATTCAGCCGCGGCCGTCAGGAGAGGCCTGGCGACCTCGGCGAACCCGCGGAAAGCCGGGCAAAAC
>DATGGF010000439.1:0-6372 GCA_035308625.1 Acidimicrobiales bacterium
GACCGGCGACGGGCCGATCGACGCAGTGGCGGCCGTGCCGTCGTCACGCCGGGCCACTGTCGCCGGGCGTCTGCTGTGCCCCGTCGACTCGCTCGTGGCCGCGGCCGCCGCGTTGTCGGCCGTTGCCCCCGTGCGGTTGGGACGAGGCCCTGGTTCGTGCCTCCACCTTCGGCCGTCGGCCGACGCCT
Organism: Acidimicrobiales bacterium; assembly: GCA_035308625.1. Lineage (GTDB taxonomy): Bacteria > Actinomycetota > Acidimicrobiia > Acidimicrobiales > UBA8190 > DATGGF01. The sequence goes on from DATGGF010000439.1 coordinate 189, forward strand.
TCCTCGCCCCGGCCTGGGTGAGGGGCCGGCGGGTCCTGGTCGTCGACGACACCTGGGTCACGGGCGCCCGGGTCCGCAGCGCCGCCGCCGCCCTCGATCGAGCCGGCGCGGAGGTGGTGGGGCTGGCCGTGGTGGGCCGGACGGTCGATCCGTCGTGCTCACCGGCCCTGTCGGCCTGGTGGGCTTCGGTCGGCGGACGGCCGCTGGAACGTGCCGGGTTCGGGTGACCCGCGAGGGCCGGCTTGCACGGTCCGCCCGTCGTCCGGGTAATATACTTGTTTGTAACAAGCAGATTGATCCCCACGGGACACTGACATGCCGACGACCACCCCCATCGAAACGCCCGCCGCCCCGCCGGCCGCCCCGCCCCGGGCCCTCCGGGGTGACGACGCGCTCGACGCCCTCGAACGCGCGTTGATCCAGCTCGCCCGGGTGATGATCCGGGCCGGTGTGCCCGACGTCCTCGTCGAGGGAGAGCACATCGACCGGGCCGGGTACTGGACCCTCGTGCGGCTCGACGAAGCCGAGGGCCCGGTCCGTCTGTCCGATCTGGCCGCGAGCATGGAGCTCGACCTCTCCACCGTGAGCCGGCAGGCCCGGCACCTGGTCGAAGTGGGACTGGTGACCCGGCAGGCCGACCCCGACGACGGACGAGCAGCGCGTCTGGCCCTGAGCGAGCGCGGGCGCGAGGTGCTCGAGTCGGTCCGCCGCACGCGCCGCGACGTCCTGCGCGGCACGCTCGCGGCTTGGGGTGCGGACGAGCGCAGCCAGCTGGCCGCCAGCATCGCCCGCCTCGTCTCCGACATGCAGGGTTGCGCTCGATGAGCTCCTCCTCGACGGACCTCGCCGAGACGGTGCCGGCCACCCGCGAGGTGCGCGAGCTCAGCCACCGGCAGGTCATGCTCGTGTTCAGCGGCTTGATGCTCGGCATGTTGCTTGCTGCCCTCGACCAGACGATCGTGGCCGCTGCGCTGCCGAAGATCGTCGGTTCGCTGCACGGCCTGCAACACACCACGTGGGTCGTCTCGGCCTATCTGCTGGCCTCCACGGTGACGACGCCGCTCTACGGCAAGATCTCGGACCTCATCGGCCGCAAGGTCGTGTTCCAGTTCGCCATCGTCGTCTTCCTCATTGGGTCGGCCCTGTCAGGGCTGTCGCAGAACATGGGCGAGCTGATCGCCTTCCGGGCCGTGCAAGGTGTCGGAGCCGGCGGGCTCATCGCGTTGGCCATGGCCATCGTGAGCGACGTGGTGTCCCCCCGGGAGCGGGGCCGGTATCAGGGCTACTTCGGCGCCGTGTTCGCCTTCGCCAGCGTCATGGGCCCACTCGCCGGCGGGCTCCTCACCGACTACGTCAACTGGCGGTGGGTCTTCTACATCAACCTGCCGATCGGGGCAGTGGCCCTCGTGGTCACGTCGGTCGTGCTGCGCCTGCCCTTCCGGCGCCAGTCACACCGAGTGGATGTCCTCGGTACCGCATTGCTCGTGACCGGAGTGAGCGCGCTCCTCCTGGTGACGGTATGGGGAGGATCTCAGTACGCGTGGGGGTCGCCGATCATCTTGGTCCTCGGAACGGTGGGCGCCGTATTGGTTGCCTTTTTCATCTGGTGGGAGCGCCGGGCCACGGAGCCACTCCTACCTCCCAGACTGTTCCGCAACGACATTTTCAACGTCACGAGCGGCTTGGCGTTCTTGCAGTCCATGAGCCTCTTCGGTGCCGTGGTCTTCATGCCCTTCTATCTGCAGCTGGCCCACGGCGACAGCGTGACGTTGTCGGGTCTGCACCTCACCCCGCTCATGGGCGGCATGCTCGTCACCTCGATCGTGAGTGGGCGCCTGGTGAGCAAGACCGGTCGCTACAAGATCTATCCGGTGATCGGGACCGTGGCCATGATCGCCGGCATGGTGCTCATGACGTCACTGAGTGCGAGCACCTCGTACGTGCAGCTGAGCCTTCAGTTGGCTCTGCTTGGCGCGGGCATGGGTCTCGTCATGCAGAACAGTGTGCTGGCCACTCAGAACGCGGTGGAGCTCCGGGACATGGGTACGGCCACCTCGGGACTCACCTTCTTCCGCTCTCTCGGCGGTGTGTTCGGCACGGCCTTCTTCGGGGCGATATTCCTCAACCGGGTCAACGACTGGATGAGCCGGCTGCTCCCACCTGGCCAACGCGCCTCGGCGCACATCACGGCCACGGGGGGAGGCTTCAATCTTTCCCCTGAGGCCATCGCCAAGCTCCCGGCTCCCGTGCGTCACGCGGTGACCGCATCGTTCGTCCACGGCATCGACACGGTGTTCTGGGTGGCGGTTCCTTTCGCGGTCGTCACGTTCGTGTTGGCGCTGCTCCTGCGGGAGATCCGGCTGCGTGAGAGCGCCGGGTTGTTCGCCGAGGACGAGGTGGGCGACGTGGCCGGGCTCGGTGTCCAGGACGAGGACGGCCTCTGTGCTCCGGTCGGCACCGAGCTGGCCCTGGTGTCCGAGTCGGTCGCGCCCGCGGGCGTCGAGCGCGGCGACTGAGTCTTCGCCCGGGCGGTTGGCGTCAGGCGCTTCGTCGCTTGTCGGCCGACGGAGGGTCTCGTCGGACGACGCTTCGGTCCGCCACGGCTCCATGGTCGAGCATCACGATTTCGTCGGCTAGCTCGTAACATACAGAAGCGTCCCGGGTGGCGAGGACCACGGCCGTGCCGATCTCGGCGCGTAGCCGCCGCAGAAGCTCGCGGATCCGGCCCGATACCGCTGGGTCGACGCCGGCGAAGGGCTCGTCGAGCAGGAGGACCTCGGTCGCGTTGGTAAGGGCTTTGGCCATCTGGATGCGCTGGCGCATGCCGGCCACCGGGACGGTTGCCGCCCTGGTGATCGGGAGGAGCACGCTCTTGTGGCCCCGAGCCACGGTCGGGTCCGGCTCGCCCTGGGGAGCGGGAGGGTGCACGAGCTCGATCCGCCGGGCCCGCACCTGGCGCCGGACCTCAGAGGTCGCGCCCGACACTTCCTCGCCGCGGAGCAGGACATCTCCCCGGGTGGGCGGGTAGTCGAGACCGACGCAGCGCAGCAGGCGGGACTTCCCGGCCTCGGGTCCACCGAGGACCCCGAGGATCTCGCCCGGGCCGACGGCGAAGTTCACACCGCGCACGGCGGCGCTGGGCCCATCACCGACCCACAGGTCTCGAACCTCGAGGACTGCTCGCCCCATGGTGATCCCTCCGTCGTTCACTGGCGAAGCTACGGAGGGCACGTGAACGCCCGGCTACGCACCCGTTACCTCCCGCGAATTTCTCGGCAGCCCCAGGTCAAAGCCCAAGTACGGCCACGGAGAGTGGTGGTCGGGGCCTGATCCGAGGCGCAGAGGGTGACACCACGGGATCCGGTCGGCTTCGTTCGGGAGCTCAGGGGCCTTCATTCTGCCTCTCAGAGCGGTCTTCTTAACGCACAGGATGGGGACCATTGTGTGGATATCGTCAGATCCGTCACAGAGCGTTTGACTTGGCGCAAGGCGTGATGTGCAATTGTTGTGGCAAGGCAAGTCAGCCGAGCCGGTCGGGCCGGGCAGAGAGGGCTTCTCATGGTGAGTCGGGTGCGTTCCGCATCGCCGCTCTCCAAGGAGGCTTGGGCGGGCCTTGCCGTGCATATCGGGCACGCCGAGGTTTCCTGGGTCGCCCGGGTCGCCCGGGTCGCCCGGGGTGCGTCGGTATGACCGCCGACGTGCTGGTGGTCGACGACGAGCTGCCCGTCCGCACCTCCGAGGCCGAGGTCCTGCGATCGGCGGGCTACGCCGTGCTCGAGGCCGCTGACGGCCTCGAAGCCCTGGAGATCCTGAGGTCAGAGGTCGTCGGTGCCGTCGTGCTGGACATGGGCATGCCGAGGTGCGACGGAATGTGCTTCCTGGCCGCCCTGGATGATCCCCCTCCCACGGTGATCGTCTCTGCCCGTACGCTGGCTGACACCGACCTGGAGAATGTGGCCGGCAAGGTCGACGCTGTGCTGACCAAGCCCGTGCCGCCGTGGCGGTTGATCGAACAAGTTCGCGCGGTCCTGCAGGGGGGGTACGGCTGATGGATCACGATGGGCCCCACCCGGCGGAAGGGGTCGTCCTCGTCGTCGACGACGACGACGGGGTACGCCACAGCCTCATCGAAGTCTTGGCCAGTGGGGACATCCGCGGCATCGGGGCGAGTCGGCGCGACGAAGCGCTGACGCTGCAGTCCGCCTACGAGCCGGCCGTGATCGTCGTGGACTACCGCCTGCCCGATTGCAGCGGTATCGAGCTGGCCCGGGAGATGAAGGAGCGTGACCCCGAGACACCGGTGCTGCTCCTCACCGGGTACGCGTCCCTCGACAGCGCGGTGGCCGCCGTGGGGCAGCTCGACGCCTACTTGATCAAGCCGGTGGCGCCTCAGACGTTCCTGCAGACGATCCGTAACGCGTTGGCGCGCCGGGGCTTGGTAGTGGAGAACCGGAGCCTGGTGGAGCGCCTCCAACGCTTGAACGCCTACCAGGCTTTGTACGATCCGCTCACCGGACTACCCAACCGCGCCTTGCTCGACGATCGCCTCACTCAGGCCCTGGCCGCCGCCCGTCGTACCGGCAGCTGTCTGGCCGTCCTCTTCGTCGACCTCGACGGGTTCAAGGTGGTGAACGACCTCTTCGGCCATCACGTCGGCGATCAGCTCCTCCGGGAGATGGCCGACCGCCTGGCGGCCGCCCGGCGCCAATCCGACACGGTGGCGCGCTTCGGCGGCGACGAGTTCGTGGTCGTCTGCCCCGACATCCACACCTCGGCCGCGGCCTGTCGCATCGCCGAGCATCTGGTGCGAGAACTGTCGCAGCCGGCTTTTGTGGAGGGGGTCGAGCACCGGCTGACCGCCAGTGTCGGCATTGCCGTCACCGCGCCGGGAGCGGTGAGCCAGAGCCCCGAGACCCTCCTGCGCAACGCCGACACCGCCATGTACCGGGCCAAGGAAGCCGGACGCGCCGGGTGGGAGCTCTTCGACGACGCCATGCGCGACCGGGTCCTCGAGCGCTTCGAGGTCGAGCGCGGGTTGCGGGCCGGCATGGAGACCGGGGATCTCACCCTGGCCTACCAACCGCTCGTCGATCTGCGGTCGGGTCGCGTGACCGGTGCCGAGGCGCTGCTGCGGTGGCACCGCCTCGACCACGGCACCATCCTCCCGGTCTCGTTCCTGCCCGTGGCCGAGGAGTCCGGGCTCATTCTCCCCATCGGGCGGTGGGCACTCGACAAAGCGCTATCCGACTTGTCCGACTGGGAGCGGGCCGGCCTCATCCGCAACGGCTTCCGGCTCTGGATCAACGTGTCGCCGCACCAGCTCGCTAACCCGAACTTCGCCACCGAGGTGCAGGCGATGCTGCAGCGCTACGACGTGCCCGCGTCCATGCTCGGCGTGGAGATCGTGGAAGAGGCTCTGCGCGACATCGGGGCCACCGAAAAGGTCCTGCACGAACTGCGCAAGCTCGGGATCTCGCTCAACCTCGACGACTTCGGCGCGGGGCACTCGAATCTCTCGTGGCTCCAGGACCTGCCCATCACGGGGCTCAAGATCGACCGCCGTTTCGTGGCCACCCTCGACGTCCCCGAAGAGACCCGGGGTGCCGCGATCGTCCAGGGCCTCATCAGCCTGGGCCACGCGCTGGGCTTGTCGGTGGTGGGCGAGGGCGTCGAGACGGCCGCGCAGGCCGAGGCGCTCAAGGTCATGGGATGTGAGCTCGGCCAGGGGTATTACTTCGCCTACCCGGGCACACCCAAGCAACTGTGGGCGGCGTCGGCCAGCGGTGAGTCCGCCGGGACGGCCGCCTTCCCCTTCGTCCCCCGGGCGTTGCACGCCGCCATTACCGACGACGCCTGATCGTCACCTGGCTGTCACCTTTCGGGGCGTATGCCCCGAATCTGACCCGAATCTGACCCGAATCTGACCCGTACCTGACCCCCGAGATGTGGTGCCGCGGTTGATCTTGCGTTCGCGGGGGTATCGGTATCATCGACCTTGGTGGGCGGCGAGGTGTGGGCAGCACCGCGCCACGACAGTGTTGCGAAAGGGCGGTGCGGTGACTGGGCGGAAGCTTCTTCGGCATGTTCTCGTTTCCATCTCCACGGGTGGGGTCGCCGTGGCCATGTTCCTGGCGACTTCGCCGTCGCCCTCGAACGCGGCGTCTACATCGGTGCCCAACATCAG
>DATGGF010000440.1:0-2186 GCA_035308625.1 Acidimicrobiales bacterium
TGGTACCGCATCCAGCTGGTCTCGACGTCCTCGGGGTGGGGCTGGAGCAGGACGAAGGTGCCCTCCACGATGTCGAGCTGCTCGGGACTCACAGACGGAGCGAGGACGGTGCCCCGAATCGTCGCCGGCGAGGTGGGGTCCTCGAGCAGGCGGTCCAGATCGTCGTGGGTGATGACCGTCTCGAACTGGATCGAGGAGTTGGCCCGTCGTCCCCGTTCGAAGGCGTCCTCGAACGAGGTGCCGCGCTCTGGCGGCGAGACGTACCCGGACATGCGCTCTTCGAACTGCAGTGTCGGCCTACCCACGGTCCCCTCCATCGAGATTTGGTCGAGCGTGCCTGAGCGCTCTCACCTCCGCCTCGCGACCGACTCAGTTGAGCCCCAATGGCCTCATCGGTTCCAGTGGTGAGGGAGATGTGACCAGGTGGTGAGCGCCCCACGCGAGGGTTCGCGGTGGTGCCCTCCATTGCCCTGGTCACTCCGTGTGTCGCCTCAACCCCTTTTGGCGCGAGTGACGGGCCGTGGCGGGGCGGAGGCCGGCCGCTACCCCCAGCGGCGGCCTCCGCGACCATTGCGGCGTTCGGACTCCCGCAGATCTCGATCGCCACCCGGGTCGAGCACTAGCCGACCCCACCTCTCGAGCGCCATGGCTGACATCAGTTGGGTGTGTCTCTCGGACACCCATTTCGGCGCCGAGAACAGCCTCTTGAGCCACATTCCCGGAGGGCGGGCCGAGGTCGATCCCATGAGGGCCGGGCCCGTGCTCGAAACGCTGTGCCAGTGCCTGCGCGATCTGGTGGCGACCAACGAGAACGGGCGCCGTCCGACTCTCGTGCTCAACGGAGATGCCCTGGAGTTCGCCCTGGCCTCGGACGAGGTGGCGGCCATGGCATTCGAGCGCTTCGTCGAGCTCGTCTTCGGCGACGGCGACCCACTGTTCGACGACACGATCGTCTACATCCCCGGCAACCACGATCATCACGTCTGGGAGACGGCCCGTGAGCGCCAGTACGCCCGATACGTGTCGAAGGTGCCCCGGACGGCTCCCCTAGGTGAACCGTGGCACTCGACCTACATGTTCGAGACCGAGCGACCCGAGCCTCTGGAGGCAGAACTCCTCACCGCGCTGGTCCGGCGTCGAGGGGGCCCGAAGCTTCGTGTGCGGGTCGTCTATCCCAACCTCGCCGTGGCCAACGAATCGGGATCGCGTTCCGTGTTGTTCCATCACGGGCACCTCGTCGAGCCCGCCTATCTGCTCATGTCCCGCATCAAGGGGGCCCTCTTCCCCGGCCAGCGAAGAGGCGAGCAGGTCTGGGATTGGGAGGCGGACAACTTCGCCTGGATCGATTTCTTCTGGTCGACGCTCGGACGATCCGGTTCGGTCGGGAAGGACATCGGCCTCGTCTACGACATGCTGCAAGACGAGCGGGCGGTCGGCGAGCTGGCGGGCAATCTGGGGCGGCTCACTGCTTCTCGCGTGCCACGGCCTGTTCGGCCTATCCTCACTCCGCTGTTCCGGGGTCTGGCCCGCTGGGGCTGGCAAAGGGCCGGCGACCGCGAACGGAGCCGAGGGGAGGCCGTTCTCTCGTCGACGGCCGAGCGGGGGCTGATGCAATTCGTGACGGGACCTCTTCGACTCCAACTCCAGGGAGAGGAGCCCGAGCTTGCCACTCTCCCTACGACTTTCGTGTTCGGCCACACGCACAAGCCCTTTGAACGGCTGCAGGAGTTCGCCGGCTTCAGGTCACCCGTCGCCGTCTTCAACAGCGGGGGGTGGGTGGTGGAAACCGAACAGTCGGTCCCTCTTCACGGCGCGTCGATCATCCTCGTCGACGAGGACGGCGAGGTGGCGGCGCTGCGGATGTTCAACCAGGCGGACTCGCGTGCCGACTACGCGGTCCGTCTGGCCGACGGACTACCGGGTCGATCGAGCCGTTTCCACCAGCACCTGGCTGACCGCCTCAAGCTGACCACCGAACCGTGGCCGAGCTTCTCGGCGGCCGTGGCCAAGGCCGTCGACCAACGACACCGGCTGCTCCCCCAGATCGTCGAACGCGGGATCGCTTTGACCCGGAAGCAGGCGTCGTGACCAGCTCCGAGCCCTTCGACGCCGTGGTGATCGGTTCGGGCTTCGGCGGTTCGGTGATGGCGTACCGGCTGGCCGAAGCCGGGCAGACCGTGTGCGTG
>DATGGF010000441.1:0-8003 GCA_035308625.1 Acidimicrobiales bacterium
AGAACACCGGAACGATGGACGATCAGCTCGAGACGGCAGCAATCTACTTCGACCGCGAGCTCGACTACTCGCTGAAGCGGTTCACAGCCTTGTTCGAACCCGCGGTCATTCTGTTCGTGGGGGTAGTCGTCGGCTTCGTAGCTATTGCTCTGATCTCGGCCATGTACGGGATCTATCGACAGGTCCACGTCAGCTGACAATCGACAAGAACTGCTCGGCCTTTTGGCGGAGGAGGTAGCCATAGAAGCCAAGATCGTCCACCACAGTGCAGTTGCATCGGCGGAGCCATCGTGGCTGCACCGCCTAACTCAGAAAGGAAGCACCCAAGGAATGCGTGAGCAAATTCAGAAGAAGCGGGAGGAGGGGTTCACCCTCATCGAGCTCCTGATCGTGATCATCATCCTGGCCATTTTGGCCGCGATCGTGGTCTTCGCCGTGGGCTCGACGTCGTCCAACGCCAAGGTTTCGGCTTGCAACGCCGACGCCAAGAGCGTGGAGACTGCCGCCGAGGCGTACAAGGCGCAGAACGGTTCGTTCGCCACCGCCATCGGTGACCTGACCAGCAGCGTCGTTACGACAATCAACGGCAACCCCGTGACCAACGGGCCCTGGCTTCGTGCTGCCCCTCGGGCGAACACGAAGGACGACGGCTACTCAGTCGTATACGCCAGTGGCAACGTCAGTGTCGCACTGGCTGCCACTACGCAGAACTACGACGGGACCCCCAACCCCTGCGACAGCGCGGGGTCGTAACACCGGACAACTGCCCATTGGGCTGCGACACGGGCCGGGGTTCATCCCCGGCCCGTGTCATGTCCACCCCACACGCTTTGCACCATTTCGTTTGATGCCAGAGAGATGCCGATGAAGGTTCTACGAAGCCATTCCCAGGGCGAGTCGCTGGCTGGATGGCTGGCCTTCGTCACATTGGCAGTGGTCGCCACCGGCATGGCGTACACACTGTGGTGGCCAACAGTCGTCCGCCATCACTCGTGGTACTGGGTAGAGCCCGGTGACATCTGGGGAACGGTTCGAGCGTCGCACTGGATCCTTTGGGGCGGCTTCTCATTCGTCTACAGCTCTCAGACCGGCCTCGTGACCCTCCCAGGCTTCCACTTGCTCCTCACTCCCTTCGTCGCCCTGAGCTCTGCCCTCGGGCTGACGGAGACCGCCCCCGGGTATTTGCCGGTGCCCAAGCCTCATACCTGGCTGATCGTCGGCCCGGCGACCCTTGCATGCTCGGGTGTCGCGCTGTTCGCCCTCGATTCGTTGGCCCGCCACCTCGGGGTAACCCGACGTTGGCGCAAGGTCCTTGCCGTGGCCGAAGGCGCGGTTCTGTGGGAGACCATGGCGATCTGGGGACACGCCGAAGACGTCCTGGCCCTGGGATTCGTGGTCTTCGCCCTCGTTCGACTGCTAAAAGGTCACGAGCGGTCAGCGGGTTGGCTGTTAGGGGCCGCGATCGGCGCCCAACTGTACGTAATTGCCCTCGTTCCCCTTTTCATCGGCTTCATCGGGCTGCGCAAGTCCGTGGCGTTGCTGGCACGGGCCGCCGTGATACCGGGCTTCCTCTTCGTGGCCATGGCCATACCCAACCCTCATGACACCTTCCATGCGCTCTTCGACCAACCGAACTACCCGACGGTCGACTATCCGACACCGTGGATGCTCATTTCCCCGAAGCTCGGACGCCACGCCGTGGCCGCCGGGCCCGCTCGGCTCATCGGTCTCGCCGTCGCCGTAACCCTCGGTGTCGTGGCATCGAAGCGACGCCACCACCCCCTGCTGCTCGTCTGGCTCGCTGCCGTCATCCTCACTGCCCGGAGCGTCTTCGAATCAGTGATGGATCCGTACTACATCGTGCCCGCCCTCGCCGTTGCCCTCGTCCTTGCCGCCAGACAGGGCCCTGTGCGTTTCGTCCTCGCCGGCATGGCCTCGGCCGGCCTAGTCGTGCTCACCTACCACCGGCTCGGCATGTGGAACTACTGGCTGGCCATGACCGGGATCTTCCTCGCCCTGCTTGTCGTGACGTTTCCCGGACGTAGGCTTTCGACGTTCGAGCCTCCGGGCATGGGCGAGGATGGATTCGAAAGAGCTCGTCCGCCGGAGGACATCGACGAGCGCGTCGCTCTGTCCAACGCCTGACCGCGCAACTCGCTGACTTCGGACTCGGATCTGCCGCGCATCACTGCTCGGGACCGTGCGTCGCCGCGCCCCGACCGGACGTCGATACTGGCCCGGCGACCGTGGCTGGCGCCGATCATCCTGGTCGTCGCCCCGCTGATCATGTTCGGGGACCGTGTGCTCACGGGGCGGGCGCTCGCCGTGGGCGACGGCATCCTCTATGACCTTCCTGTCCACGCGGTGATGACCCGAGCCATCCGCGCCGGGCAGTTCCCAGGGTGGAATCCCTTCGAATTCGGCGGTCAACCGCTCATGGCGAACAGCCAGGTGGGCGTCTTCTATCCACCGAATTGGTTGTTCTTGATAATGGGCTTGGTTTCGGCCACGGACATCGTGACGCTGTCGAGCTTCGCGATTGCCGGGGTCGGAACTTTCCTCCTGGCCAGGCGGTGGTCGGGCGACATCGTCGGTGCTCTGGTGGCAGGCATCGCCTTCTCGCTCTCGGGCTTCATGGTCGGGCAGGTGGTCCACCCGAACCTCGTTGCCTCGATCGCCTGGCTACCGTGGGCTCTGTTGGGCTTCGACCTGACCTGTTCGCGATTCACGATACCCAGGGTTGCCCTGGGCAGCGGCGCCGTCGCACTGTCTCTGCTGGCTGGCCACGCCCAGATGTACATGCTCATCATCGTCGTGCTTCTCGCGTCAGGCGCGCTCATCGCACTGTTCGGGCGCCGCGAGGATCCCGCGCGCACGTTGGGCATCACTGCGCTCATCGTCGTGCTCGGGGTGGCCCTCTCCGCCGTACAACTCGTCCCCATCCTGGCCATCCATGGTCAGAGTTCGCGCACCGTCCTCAACTACGCCAGCGCGACCTCGTACTCATATCCGTGGTCCCATCTGTCGCTTCTGATGTTCCCTTATCTCTTCGGAAACGACGCGCCCACCGCACCGTTCACCTCTGTCTACCAAGGCTCGGGCAATTTGTCGGAGTTGAGCGCCTATCCGGGCCTGGCCGTCGCAGTCCTGGCCTGCGCCGGTCTCGGATCACTCAGGCGAGATCGGCGGTTGGCCGCTTTGGGTATCACCGGGGTCGGCTGCGCTGTCGTTGCCCTTGGTGCATCGACACCGGTCGCCCATGCGATCTATTCCCTTCCGGTGGCGAACGAATTCCGGGCCTGGGGCCGCTACATGGTGGTCTTCGATCTAGTCGTCGCGCTACTAGCCGCCAATGGTGTCGCTGTCCTACGCCTCGGGAGTGAACAAGCAAAACGGGCGGCCCTAGTGCGAGCCGGCGTGTTCGTCATCCTGGTGATCCTCCTGGGGCTAGCACTCCCCCATCTGGGACCCGTCCAGCGATACATGGTCTCCGGGTCGCCCGAACGCCTCGCCCTGTTGTTCCCCATGGGTGCAGCCGTCGCTGGTCTGGGTGTTTGCTTCTTGCTCGCGCGGCGCGTTCGCCTATCCAGTGCTCTCATCGTTGTGGTGGTCCTCATCGACCTCGTTGGGACATTCGGGGCCTACGCCGAGTGGCACGCGGAGTCCTTTCCGCGGTCCCTCATCGAGGCCCAATACCGACCGGGTGGCTCGACCACCTACGGCCCGCCGGCTCATGCTCGTGGCGGCATTGACCGCGTGCTCATAGTCGGCAACCCGTCGATTCCCTTCACCGACATGGCCGACGCCACCGATGCCAAGGGCATCCGATCGATCAACGGCTACGACCCACTTGCTCCCAGCGACTACCTGCAGGTGGCTGGAGCCATGGACATCATCGGCATTCCCACACATCCCGGGCTGCTTTGGCCGCCGCGCAGCCACGTCCTTGATCTGCTACGGGTGACCACCATTCTGCAGGGTCCTTACTATTTCGACGTTACGCCCCCGGACAAAGCAATCGACCAGACGGCGACTTCGCCTCCTAGTGGCGGGGTGATCCGCTACTACTACACGCCGCGTCTTCCTGACGCCTTCGTGGTTGGTGCGACCCGGATCGAGTCACGGCTGGCCATTGTCAACGCTGTTTGGGGCAATCAGCCGTTCGACCCGTCAGCCACCGCGCTCGTCGAGGCTCGCTGTAAGGGCTGCGTCAACGGCCAGCCAGGAGCCGACGGAGCTGCGGTGGCGAGCTGGTCACAAGACGGAGCCTCCGTCCATCTCCAAGCTGAGCGTCCGGGAATGCTCGTAGTCAGCCAATCGTGGTTCCCCGGCTGGCATGCCACCGTCGATGGTCGAGCCGCACCCGTGGTGCGGGTTGACGGCCTGATCCAAGGAGTCCCCGTCCCCGCCGGCACCCATTTCGTGCAACTCTTCTACCGACCCCCTGGGTTGGCCCTGGGCGCCTGGATGAGCGGCACGTCGATCTGTGGACTGCTCGCCGCCGGTGTTACCTCGCGCCGGCTGCGACGACGCAGCCGACATTTCCCTGCGCAGGTCAGCGGACAAACTCCATCCTGAGACCCAGCTCGTCCCACTCGGGGTCTTCGGGCAAACGGTTCACCGCTCGAGAGACGATCCGACGAGCCGTCCACAAGCAGGCCGCCGCGTCGATCAGCTGTTCCCGGGTCACACGGCCCGGACGGGCATCGAGCACTCGCTCGACACCCGGGAACCGGGCCTTCAGGATCGACCGGCGCTCGTCTCGTCCGGCTTCCGTCCGTTTGGGGAACTTCACCGGTTGGTCGTTGTTGAGCTGGAAGAAGCTCAACTCGGGATGCACCTCGAAGACCGTCCGCTGCCAGTACGGCGCGAGGTTCTCGTCGACTTCGGCGATCCGTGCGAACTGCCGCCACGTGATCACACTCAGATGTCCGCCATTGGCCAGTTGTGCACTCTCGAAGGTCTGTTCCGAGAGGGCCCCCCGAATGGGCGCTGAAGCGATGGCAGACGAACGCGGCCTCCCGAGCATCTTCCGAGCGTCACGCTCGCAGTGCCGGCCCTTGGGCGTCGGCTTGTCGAGGAGCCCAACCGGACACGCCAACGCAATGACGGAGAATGCGGGCTTGTAATCCAATATGTCGATGATCCGCTTGTGCACCGTGGGCTCTTCGGGCGAAATCGTTATTCCTTGGAGCTTCGCCGTGGCGGCCAACCACCCCGATGAGCATGGGACGACGCCGGCAAGGACTTGATAGGGCAGCTGGGCGCCCCGATGGGCCAATTGGGAGGTCATCGCGTCCTTCCGACTCCGGGAACGGCTGTGCGGACGGCGTCAGCCGTTGGCGACGTTCACGTTCCAGCTGATGACGTTCAGCGAATACCCGACCTGGCTTGTCCCGTCCGGCTTCTGGTCCGTGTACTCGACATCCGCCGTGAGTATCGGGCTGGTGCAATTGGCGAAGCTTGAGATCGAAGCCAGGCAGGCCACGATCGTGGCCTGGTGGAACGGCGAACTCGGGGGGCTGACGACGTCGCAATACGCCACCACACTCGCCACCCCTCCCGACTGGATCTGCCCTACCGACAGGCTTTGGGTATCCGTGCAGAGCACCGGGGTCTTGACGTAGCGATCGGCCTGAATCGCGGTGTCGACCACAGCATCGGCCGAGTACTCCAGAGCGCGTTCGTTTTGGAGCTGGGCGGTGTCGGTCAGGTTCGTGCCCGATAAATTCACGATGGCGATGAGGAGTACCGCGATCGCGACAACGAAGACCAAGGCGATCAGGAGTGACGCGCCCGATTCGTCACGTCTCATAGTTTGGGTCCCTAACGACGAACGAGAGAGTCTGCGTGTAGCCGCCGGCAGCCTGTGGGGCCGTGGCGGTCACGGTGATCAGCTGGATTCCCTCGTCGGGCTTGACGTGATTGCAGGTCGTGCTGAACGACTTGGATCCGGAATTCCAAAACGTGACCGACTGCGCAGCAACCGTATAGGTGCTGAACTGTGCCGGCACGGTGTAGGCAATGGCATAAGTCGAAGGTGTGCATTGGGTGAACGCGACCGATTGGGATATCTCGATCTGTTGCTTGGCCGCCTCGGCATAGCTTTTGAGCAGAGTGTCGTCGACGGAGAGGCCCTTGTGCTCGCCAGATGCGGTGAGGGCTGTGGTCAGACCGCCGAGCAGCGCCGCGGCCGCGATGGCGATGATGACGACCGCGATCAAGACCTCGATGAGCGTGTCTCCATGCTCATGATGAGTTGACCTGTTCGTCGCTTGGGGGGGGCTGTAGGTCACGCGGCTAGTACACCTACTGTGGGATCGTCTTGCTACTCATGAGATTCGCAGTCGCGTCATAGGTGTAGCCAGCGAGGGTCAAGTTCGACACCGTCCACGTCTCACTTGCCACCGAGTTGTTGATGTTCCCAGTGGTAAAGGTGCAGATACCGGTTCCGGCGGTTGTGCCACCGGTCGGAGTCGGCCCGCTTGGGGCAAATGAGCCGGCCACGACCACGTTCGCCACGGTGTTACCGAGGCTGTCGACGACGGTCACGTTGACCGTTGCCTTCCAGTGGGAGCCAGTGATCGCCCCCGACCCGGTGATGAGACTGACGTGAACCTTGCCCGTGTTGACCGTCTGCGTGAGGCTCGCAGTACTCCCGTCACCGCTATAGGTGGCACCGACGGAGAACGGCGAAACCGTCGAGAGCAGGATGCCGTTGCCGATCGAACAGGCGGCGGAGGTCCCGCTCACAGCGATGACGTTGGTTCCCCCGGTGCAGGTGTACGCGGTGTTGTTCTTGTCCTTGATGGTGAACGTCACGGTGCTGCCCGGAAGCCCTGCACTCGGAAGAGTGGCGGTGAAGGTGACGCTCTGTCCCGAAAGCGACGGGTTCGCCGACGAGGCAAGAGTCAGTCCGGTGACGACCGTTTCGGTCAACGGGTTGCTGGTTCCGGTGTTGGATCCGTTGTAGCCGGGAGTACCCGAATAGGTGGCTTGGATCGAGTACGGGGAGTTCGCCTGAGTGAGAGTCGCGGTGGTGCACGAAGCGGTGCCCGTTGCCGACAGGGACACCGCCGAGCAACCTGGGATGTCCACCGCAACTCCGCCGTTCGGGGTCTCCTTGAAGTCCACGGTGCCACCAGGTGGGGCAGGGTAGCCAGTCGTGGCTGACGACACGGTGGCGGTGAACGTGACCGACGTGAGGCTGGGCGCAGGATTGGCTGTGGACGCCAGGGCGGTGTTGGTGTTCATCTGCGGCCCGAGCACAGCCGATCCGTTCCCGTTGCAGCTGAGGGAATTGGCCGTCAATCCGAGCACCATCAACCCCGTGCCGCTGCCCCCACCCTTGAGCGTCACGTTCGCCGCGGGAGCAGCAATGACACCATTGAGAGACGTGGCCCCGCCGCTTCCATCGAGGGTGATCGACTGTGTCGGGTTGGAGGGAGTGTCGAACAGGAGGATTCCGGCGTAGGGACCGCTCGTCATTGCGTTGAGATTGGTGGCGGCGGTGCCACCGATGACGACGGATCCGCCGGTCACGTAGAGGAAGACGCCACCGGAGTCCGTACCCAGGTTGGTATTGCCATTCAAGGTGATGCCGGCGTTGAGAATGTAGATCCCGCTCTTAAGGTTGCCGGTGACCAGATCATTTGGCCCCGTCAGTGCAGTGTTGTAGACGAAGGTGTTCGGTGCCGACGGATTCGGCACTGGAAGCGAGGAGTATGGGTCTACCAGCGTTCCGCCGTTCGCGTACGCACCGCCTGACCCTGTGTAGTTGTAATCAGAAGCAGGACTGACGGTTGTTGAGCCGGTAGTTCCAGGGTACGTCGTGCTCGGGTTCTGGGAGTACACCTGCGTCGAGGTGAGATCCCCGTTGTGGAAGGCGAGCGATCCGGGTGAGGACGAGTTCACCGCGGCTACGCCGTTGACGGTAACGCTTGGATTACCAGACGCGCAGCTTGCCCCGGCAGAACCGAGCAGAAGGAGCGGCGGTGCCGGCG
>DATGGF010000442.1:0-3425 GCA_035308625.1 Acidimicrobiales bacterium
CGACGGCCGCTTCGTGTGCGTGGTAGCCGGCTCCGACGCCAATTTCACCCGGTTGTGCCGGGCCATGGAGCGGCCCGACCTGCTCGACGACCCGCGCTTCACCACGCTGGCCGACCGGGCCCGGCACGGCGACGAGATCAACGGGATCGTGGGGGCCTGGACCGTGACGCGCACGGCGTCCGAGGTGGAGTCCGCCTGCGTCGCCCACGACGTACCTGTCGCCACCGCTTACACCGCTCGCGAGATCGCCACCGACCCGCACTTCGTGGCGCGGGGTGACTTGGTCGAGGTGGACGATCCGGTGCTCGGCCCACTGCAACAGCAGGCGCCCTATCCGCGCTTCGTCGGCGAGGCGCAGCCCGTACCGGCCGGGGCGCCGACGCTGGGAGCCGACAACGAAGCGGTGTGGTGCGGGCTGGCCGGCCTGTCGCCGGACGAGCTGGCCGAGCTGCAAGCCAAGGGTGTCGTATGAAAGCCGACCTGACCACCAGGGGGACCCAGTCGTGACGAGCAACACCGAAGGCAACCGCAATCGAACCGTGCTGGTGACGGGCGCGTCGGCTGGGATCGGGGCGGCCACCGCCCGGCTGCTCGCCGCCGAGGGATGGACGGTCGGCATCGTGGCCCGCCGCGCCGATCGGCTGGCCGAGGTCCTGGCCGACTGCCGGGCCCACTCGCCGCAGTCGCGTTCGTGGACGGCCGATCTGGCCGATCTGGAGGCAGCCGAGGCAGTGGCGATCGAGGCATGGGACGCCTTCGACGGGCTCGACGTGTTGATCAACAACGCCGGGGTCCCCATGCGGCGACGGGTGCAGGAGATCACGGCCGCCGAGGTCGAGCGCGTGATGCACATCAACTTCTTCTCGCCGGTCCGCATGACACTGGCGCTGATCCCCCGGATGATCGAGCGGGGCCACGGTGTGGTGGTGAACATCTCCAGCGTGGCCGGGCGCTTCGGCGTCACCACCGAGGCGGCCTACTCGGCGACGAAGTTCGCCTTGTCGGGATGGAGTGAGGGGATCAGCGCGGATCTGGCCGGCACCGGCGTGGTCGTCCGCCTGGTGCTTCCCCTGACCATCGAATCCGAGCTGTGGGAACAGCCGGGCAACGACCCGCCGCTGTACACCGGCCCGCTGACCCCCGCCCCGGAAATGGCCGCCGCCATCCTCGCCGCCATCGACAGCGACCGCTTCGAGCACTTCTACCCGGACATGAAGGCCGTGGTCGAGGCCAAGACGGCCGACATCGACAAATTCATGGCCGGCATGGTGGCCCACGCCCGCCAGCAGCAGCAGGCGCGTCAGGAGCAGACGTGAAGGCGCTCGTCTTCGGCGCGCCCCCGCAAGCAGACGAGAAGCGCCCGGAGCCGGCCGACGAACTCGAGGCCAAGCTGGCCGGCATCCCTTTCGGGCTCCATGACGTCGACGACGCCCACCCCGTGCGTCCCGATTGGGTGGTGACGCGTCCCATCTTGTCGGGGGTGTGCGGCTCGGACGCCAAGCTGGTGCTGGGCGACTTCGGAGAAGGGGACATCGACAACCCCATGGCGGCGTTCTCGTCGTTGCCCCACATCCCCGGGCACGAAGTGGTGGCCGAGGTGGTGGCGCTCGGGCCCCAGGCGAGCGGCGTGGAGGTCGGGCAGCGGGTCGTGCTCAACCCCTGGCTCACGTGTGGGCCGCGCGGCATCGATCCACCGTGCCCGGCGTGCCGCAGCGGGGACCTGAGCCTGTGCTGGAACTTCACCAACGGCGCGCTCGGGCCCGGCGTGCACGTGGGGGTCACCACCGATGCGCCGGGCGCGTGGGCCGAACTGCTGGCCGCGCACGACTCGATGCTCATCCCGGTACCCGACGGTGTGCCCGACGAACTGGCCGTGCTGGCCGACCCGTTCGCCGTCTCCATGCACGCCATCGTGCGCCACCCCCCGCCGCCCGGAGGCAAGGTCCTCGTCTACGGCGCCGGGGCGCTCGGCTGCACCAGCGTCGCATGCCTGCGGGCGCTCTACCCCGACGTCGAGGTGGCGGTGGTGGCCCGCTTCGACGCCCAGGCCGACGAAGTGACGAGACTGGGCGCGTCCAAGGTCGTCCGCCACGAACCGCGTGCGGCGTTGGTGGACGAGCTCGCCGCATGGTCGGGCGGCGTGCTGCACGCTCCGTTCGACGGACTGCCCGTGGCCCACCCCGGTGGCATCGACGTGGTCTACGACACCATCGCCCGGCCCGAGACGATGGAGGTGGGTGTCCGGCTCCTGCGCGAGCGCGGCACCCTGGTGCAGTCAGGCGTCTCCACTCCCGGTCGGTGGGAGTGGACGCCGGTGTACTTCAAGGAGCTCACCATCGCCGGGTCCAATGCCTTCGGGGTGGAGGAGGTCGACGGTGTGCGCAAACACGCCATCGCGCACTACCTCGACCTCACCGCGGCGGGACGCGTCGACCTGTCAGGCATGCTCACCCACCGGTTCGCCCTGGAGCAGTGGTGGGACGCCGTGACGGCGCTGGCCAAGCAGGAACGCAGCGGCGCCATCAAGGTGGCGTTCGAGCCTGGACGGCGCCTGCCTGGGTAGGATCCCCCGGTCATGGGACCGGCAGCGTCGCGGACCGGGTCCGGGCGCTCGAACCCCAAACCGGGCGCTCGCACCGCCAAAGCCCCGGCCTCGGCGCGCCCGGGCAAGCAGCCACCGGTGACGGGAGAGCCGGCCAGTCGCCGGGCCCTGCGCACCCAGGGCCGCAAGACCATGCGCAAGCTGCTCGATGCAGCCATGGTCGTGTTCGCCAAGCGCGGCTACCACGCGGCGCGGGTCGACGACATCGTGAAGGTGGCGCGCACCTCGCACGGCACCTTCTACCTGTACTTCTCCAACAAGGAGGACCTGCTCCGGGCGCTCGTGGCCGAGGCCGGCGAGGTGGTCGCCGCCCTCGACCATGCGCTCGGGACGGTGACACCCGACGCGCAGGGCTGGCAGGAACTGCGGGAATGGATGGGCCGGTTCTCGGAGGCCTGGAAGCGCTACGCGCCGGTGCTCCGCGCCTGGACCGACCTCGTGATGAGCGACCCCGAACTGGGCGCCCAGGCTCACGCCGCTGCCGGCGGCGTGGCATCCACTCTCAGCGCGCGCATCGCCGAGGCGGGGCCCGTCCCGGGGATCGACCCCACCGCCGCGGCCGAGGCGGTGGTGGCCATGGTCGACCGGTTCCACCAGTTGCGGATGTTCGCCGGTGAGCCGGTCGACGCCACGGCCCTCGACACCCTCACCACCATGGTGCACCGGGCCCTGTTCTCCGGGTCGGGGCCGCCCCGCGCCGACGGCGCACCGCGGGCGAGCGCCCGGCGGGTGGCGGCCGGCGCCTAGCCCTCGGCGGCCCGGTCGGGGCGGTCCTCTTCGGGAGCCCGCCGCCGGCCCCGCTCCCAGCCGCGCCGGGCCCACG
>DATGGF010000443.1:0-2083 GCA_035308625.1 Acidimicrobiales bacterium
CGCGCTACTACGGCGTCGGCGGCGGCAAACCTTCCACCGGGTTGTGGGGCAGGGACCCTGGGCACAAGCTCTACGACGTCGATGCGGACTTCGACGACCAGGATCACGAGTGGTACGACCACGACGGGGACCCGCTCGAGTTGGTGAACCTGGCCCACGACCGGGCCCGACGCACCGAGTTGCGCGACGTGTACGAGCGGCTGCGGGCCTATGAAGCCGAGGAGCTCGTGACCCTCTGAGGGTGGATCGTGGCGGCCGGGTCGAGCTCGGCCGCCCGCCGTCTACGACGGGCCGCCGCCGAGAGGTCCCGGCAGGTCCCCAAGCCGCTGGACGAGCGCGCTGTCGGGGTGGAGGTCGCCGACGATTCCGTCGCCGCTGGCGGCCGTCACGGTGACCTGGGTCGTCGTGCGCCCGGGAGTGACGCGCACGGCCCGGATGTCGCTGAAAGCCAGGCGCGTCGGCGCGCTCCGCCGGGCCACGACGTACAGCGCCCGATCCGAGATCACCCACCAGCCGCCCAGGCCGAGGTGCTCGATGACGGCCAGCGACTCCCCGGCTTCAACCAGATCGCCGAGCCGCCGGCTGATGCTGCGCCGCCGCCACCGTGTCGCCATCGCGTCGTCTCGTCTCGTTCGGGGACCCGGGAACGGGGCTTACTTGCCGGCCGACAAGTACCCAGGGGCACAGTAGCCTCGTCGTTCGAGAGAGGGGTGGGACGATGCCGAGGGGCAGCCGGATCGGCACACGGGAGGAGATCCTGGCCACGGCCCTGGATCTGTTCCTGGCCCAGGGCTACGAGGCCACGTCCCTGCGGGAGATCGCCGAGCGCCTCGACATCACCAAGGCGGCGCTCTACTACCACTTCCCGGCCAAGGAGCAGCTGGTCGTCGAGCTGACCCGACAGTTCCTCAACGATCTGGCCGACCTGGTGGCCACGGCCCGGGCCGAGCCCCTATCGGAGCGCCGGGCGCGCCTCACCGAGCTCCTTTCCGCGTATCTGGACCTGTTGATCGAGCACCAGCAGGTGATCGACCTGTTGAGCCGGAATCCCGCCACCCAGAACCACCCCGACGTCGGCCTGCGCGCCCGCAACCTCATCGAAGCGCTGCGGACCGAACTGGCCGGTCCCGACGCCAAGGCGGAGGACAAGCTCCGGGTGGCCTGCGCCATGGGGGCCATCTCCTCGGTGGCGATGCTGCCCGTCATGGACGGCGAGCGGGTCAGGGCGCTGATCCTCGGGGCCGCGCTGGCTGCCTTCGATGCCGAGCCGGTGGGCGACGTCGTCGTCCGTTCCCCGAGCCGGCGCGTCGGGGACTGAGCCGACCAGGCTCAGACGGTCGGCACCCGGCTCTGGGCTTGGGCGGCAAGGCGCTGCCAGACCCGCTGCAGCGTCCGGCGCTCGGTCGGGGAGGTGACGCGGAAAAGCGTCCGGCGTAACACCTCGTTGTGGGTCCGCCGCGCCTCGGCCAAGGAGCGGTCGCCCTTCGCCGTGAGCACGGTGAACCACTTGCGGCGGTCGGCGGCATCGACCTCGCGCCGCACCAAACCGTCACGCTCGAGCCGCGTCACCAGGTGTGTGGTGCCGGCCGGGCTCAACAGCACGCGGTCGGCCAGGGCCGACATGCCGAGACGCCTACCCGGCGCGTTGAACAGGGTGATGAGCACGTCGAATTCGCTAGCCGCCAACCCGTGGCGCCGACGCAGCTCGGCGTCGAGGTCCTGCACCACGGTGCGGTTCAACATCATCAGGGCGCCCCACGACTCCCACTCCTCCCGGTCCAGGAATTCGTGGTCGCCGGACCTTGACTTCGCCACCGCCCCGAGTATATTTCCTTTCGTAAGAAAATACAAGCCTCAGGAGGGCTAGCCATGGCGTTCGGCATCGTGCACCACTTTCCCGGCGGGACCAAGGAGAACTACGAGGCGTCGCTGGCGGCCGTGCACCCGGGTCCGGGCCAGCTCCCGCCCGGGCAGATCTTCCACGCCGCAGGACCGTCGGCCGGCGGCTGGACGATCATGGCCGTCCACGAGTCGAAGGCGAGCTGGGAGCAGTTCCGCGACGGCACCCTGTTGCCCAAGCTTC
>DATGGF010000444.1:0-3847 GCA_035308625.1 Acidimicrobiales bacterium
ACCGGTGACGAACGGCTTTCGGATCCCGCCGAGCTGGCCGACGAGCTGGGCCGGTTGGCGAAGTCGATCGGAGACGCCGGGCGCTGCCTGTGTCTGGGGGACGGGGCGCGCCGGTATGCGGACGTGCTGGGCGCCCTACCCGGCGTCGCCGTGGCCGGCCCTCGCTGGGCCCATCCCGACGTGGCCGTGCTGGCCGAGCTAGGGCAGACCCGCCTGGCCCGCGGGCATGGCGTGCCCGCCGAGGCGGTGGCGGCCCACTACCTGCGCGAGGCCGATGTGCGCATCAACTGGGAGCGACGCACCGCGGCGCGGGTGGCAGATGGCTGACGTGGAAGACACGGCCGAGCACGGCGACATCCCCCGGGCCGACGTCGTCGGCGCGGTGCGCATCGTGCCCATGCGGCGACGGCACCTGCGGTCCATCGTCCGCATCGAGGAGGAGTGCTATCCCCGACCGTGGTCGGCCACCCTCTTTCTCTCCGAGCTGGCCCAGCGCTCGAGCCGCCGGTATGTCGCCGCCACCATCGGACCCATGGTGGTGGGCTACGCCGGGCTCATGCTGGTGGCCGACGAGGGTCACATCACCACCGTCACCGTCGACCCCGCCTGGCACCGTCACGGCGTGGGCACGCTCATGTTGCTCGACCTGGTCCGCGCTGCCCCGAAGCTGGGAGCCCGCCATCTCACGTTGGAAGTGCGGGCCGGGAACGCCGCCGCCCAGGTGCTCTACCGCCGCTTCGGCTTCGCCCCCGCCGGCTTGCGGCGCAACTACTACGCCGAGACGGGCGAGGACGCCATCGTCATGTGGGTGCACGACGTCGACGCCGACTCCTACGCCACCCGGCTGGCCGGCATCGAAGCCGGCCTGCGGTCGCCGTCGTGACCGCGTCCCCATCCACCGCGACGGTGCTCGGCATCGAGACGTCGTGCGACGAGACGGCCGCCGCCGTGGTGTCGGAGCGCACCCGCATCCGCTCGTCGGTGGTCTCCAGCCAGGTGGACCTGCACGCCACCTACGGCGGCGTCGTCCCCGAGCTGGCCGGCCGGGCCCACCTGGAGCTCCTCACCTCGGTGGTGGCCGACGCCCTGCAGCGAGCCGGTGTCCTCCCGGCTCCCGCCGACGGGGCCGGCCGGGCCCCGCGCCCTTCTCTCGACGCGGTGGCGGCCACCATCGGCCCGGGGCTCATGGGGTCGCTACTCGTCGGCGTGTCGGAGGCCAAGGCCATGGCGCTCGCCTGGGACCTTCCCTTCGTCGGGGTGAACCACCTCGAAGGGCACCTCTTCGCCGCGCTGCTGGAGAACGAAGCGGTCGAGTGGCCGCTCACCGTGCTGCTCGTGTCGGGCGGCCACACCATGCTCGTATCGATGGAGGGGCCCGGCCGCTACCGCCAGCTCGGCGCCACCCTCGACGACGCCGCCGGCGAGGCCTTCGACAAGGTGGCCCGGTTCCTCGGCCTCGGCTATCCCGGCGGGCCCCTGATCGAACGGGCCGCCGAGGCCGGCGACCCCGAGGCCTTCGTCTTCCCCCGGGCGCTCCTCGACGATGGCCTCGACTTCTCCTTCAGCGGGCTCAAGACGGCGGTGGTGCGGGCCGTGCGCAAGCGCCCGGAAGCGAGCGACGCCGACGTGGCCGCCTCGTTCCAGGCCGCCGTGGTCGAGGTGCTGGTGGCCAAGACCGTGCGCGGCGCCCTGGCCGCCGGCGCCAAGGGGTTGTGCCTAGCCGGAGGGGTGGCGGCCAACGGCCCGCTGCGCGCCGCGCTGACGGGCGCGGCGCAGGAGCTGGGCATCCCGGCGTATCTCCCCAGCCGGGCCATGTGCACCGACAACGCGGCGATGATCGCCGCGGCGGGCTGGTGGCAGCTCGAGCACGTGGGACCGAGCCCGCTCGACACCGCCGCCGACCCCGCACTGCGCCTGCCCGTGGTGGCCTGACCGGGCGTCCCGGCGGAAGCCTCCGGGGGCGATGGCGACCCGGGGGGCGCAGTTGCTCATCGGGGACCGGCCCGCTATCGTTAGCACTCGCAACGTCAGAGTGCTAAACGTGCCGACAGGAGGCTCGTCCGCCATGAATCTCCAGCCCCTCGAAGACCGCATCGTGGTCCGTCCCGGCGAGTCCGAGGAGACCACCGCTTCCGGGCTCGTGATCCCCGACACCGCCAAGGAGAAGCCCCAGCAGGGCGAGGTCCTGGCTGTGGGCCCCGGCCGCCGGGCCGAGAACACCGGCGAGATCGTCCCCCTGGACGTGGCCGTGGGCGACACCGTCGTCTACTCCAAGTACGGCGGAACCGAGATCACCGTCGACGGCGAGGACCTGCTGATCCTGTCCGGCCGCGACGTCCTGGCCAAGACCAAGAAGTAAGCCCTGGGCGTCGCGCCCCTCGCGTAGCCCTCACCCCTATCCACCTCGGCCCCAGAGCCAGAGAGGCACCACCATGCCGAAGATCCTCAAGTTCGACGAGCACGCCCGTCGCGCCCTCGAAGCCGGCGTCGACAAGCTGGCCGACACCGTGAAGGTCACCCTGGGCCCCAAGGGCCGCAACGTGGTGATCGACAAGAAGTTCGGCGCCCCCACCATCACCAACGACGGCGTCACCATCGCCCGCGAGGTCGAGCTGGAGGACGGCTTCGAGAACATGGGCGCCCAGCTGGTGAAGGAAGTCGCCACCAAGACCAACGACGTGGCCGGTGACGGCACCACCACGGCGACGGTGCTGGCCCAGGCCCTCATCCACGAGGGGCTGCGCAACGTGGCCGCCGGAGCCAGCCCCCTGTCGCTCAAGCGGGGCATCGACAAGGCCGTCGAAGCGGTGGTCGAGTCGGTGCGGTCGCAGGCCAAGGACATCGAGTCGAAGAACGAGATCGCCCAGGTGGCGTCCATCTCGGCGGCCGACACCTCCATCGGCGAGGTATTGGCCGAGGCCATCGACAAGGTGGGCAAGGACGGCACCGTCACGGTCGAGGAGTCGAACACCTTCGGCCTCGAGCTCGAGTTCACCGAGGGGATGCAGTTCGACAAGGGCTTCCTGTCGCCGTACTTCGTCACCGACCCCGAGCGTCAGGAGGCGGTGCTCGACGAGCCCTACCTGCTCATCGCCAACTCGAAGGTCGGCGCCGTGCACGACCTCATCCCCGTGCTCGAGAAGGTCATGCAGACGGGCAAGCCCCTGCTGGTCATCGCCGAGGACGTGGAAGGCGAGGCCTTGGCCACGCTGGTGGTCAACAAGATCCGCGGCACCTTCGTGTCGGTGGCGGTGAAGGCACCCGGCTTCGGCGAGCGGCGCAAGGCCATGCTCCAGGACATGGCCGTGCTCACCGGCGGCCAGGTCATCACCGAGGAAGTGGGCCTCAAGCTCGAGAACACCACCCTCGACCTGCTGGGCCGGGCCCGGCGCGTCATCGTGACCAAGGACGACACCACCATCGTCGACGGCGCCGGCGAGGAGTCCGAGGTCAAGGGCCGCATCGCCCAGCTCAAGCGCGAGATCGACGACACCGACTCGGACTGGGACCGCGAGAAGCTCCAGGAGCGCCTCGCGAAGCTCGCCGGTGGCATCGCGGTCGTCAAGGTCGGGGCCGCGACCGAGGTGGAGTTGAAGGAGAAGAAGCACCGCATCGAGGACGCGCTGAGCGCGACGCGCGCGGCGATCGACGAGGGCGTGGTCGCCGGTGGCGGCACGGCGCTGCTCCGGTGCCGCGAGGACGTGATGACCCTCGTCAAGACCCTGAAGGGCGACGAGCAGACGGGCGCGCGCATCGTGGCGAACGCGCTCGAGGCGCCGCTGCGCCTCATCGCCGACAACGCCGGGCTCGAGGGACCGGTGCTCGTCGAGGCCGTCGAAGCGGCGAA
>DATGGF010000445.1:0-4178 GCA_035308625.1 Acidimicrobiales bacterium
GATCCTCGGCGGCCCGCAGTCGGTATCCATCGGGGCGCCCAGCGCCGGGCCCGAGGACAAGGAGGTCTAAGACACGAAGGGGAGGGCTCGCAACCCTGGAAAGTCGCACCCTCCCCCTCACGCAATCGGTCATCGCTATGGACCCCGATCGGCCCGGACTATAGCGGCGACCTCCAAGCCATGTAGTTCACCCCATAGGAGGTTGTCGCCCAAGTGGCCTCTATCGCTTTCAACGTCAGGCGGTCGAACGACCGCAGTCAGCCGTACTACTTCGACATCACCCGAACATCGGGCAGCGTTCTCGCTTGGTCGGAGACGTACGTGAACAAGCAGGACTGTGTCGCTTGCCAGCCCGATTGGACCACCCTCGTTGCCAGAAGCTTTGGACCACGTCGAGCGCCCACTGCTCACCGGCCGGGACGGATGATCCCGGTCGAGCGGGAGCGTTGTCAAGCTCGCCGGCCGCGCCGCTTCGCGTTCGTGCTGGCGGGACCGCCAAGGGTCGGCTTCTCGCGTTGGCGGTAGGAGCTGCCTTCGATGACGAGCTCCCACGCCGCGCTCTTCAACCGGTCGACGGCCGACTGCGCGAGCAGTGGGTCGGCCATCATCACCAGCCATTCGTCGGGGGCCCGGTTTGACGTCACCACGGTGGCGGCCCGGTGGTGGCGCTCGATGACGATCTCGTAGATGTCGGCCGTCTCGGCGGCGTCGAGCGGGTGGAGGGCGAAGTCATCGAGCAGGAGGAGCTCGACGCCAATGAGCTTGCGCACCTCGGCGTCGTAGCTCGCGTCGAGGCGCGCCGCCTTCAGCCGCTTCAGGAGGCGGTCGGCACGCTCGAAGTGCACGCTGATGCGCCGCCGGCACGCGACGTGCCCGAGCGATGTGGCGAGGAACGTCTTGCCCACCCCGACCGGCCCGACGACCAGCACGTTCTGGGCGTTCTCGACGAAGCGCAGCGACACCAGCTCGCTCCAGATGGCGCGGTCGTAGGTGACCTCGGCCGTGGCGTCCCACGCCTCGAGCACCATGGCAGCGTCGAGGTGGGCGGCGCGGGCGCGCACGCCCGCCGAGGAGTTGTCGCGGCGCTGCACTTCGTCGGAGAACAGCTGCTCCAAGAACTCGAGGTGGCCGAGGTTGTGCTGGCGGGCCAGCGCGACGCGCTCGGGCAGGGTGTCGAGCAGCTGGCCGAGCCGCAACCGGCGCATGAGCGCCCGCAGCTCCGGCGACGGTGAGGGCGTGAGCGCGCTCACTGCTGGCCACCCAGCGCGAACTCCGACGGGTCGCGCTCGTATCGGCCGGGCACCAGGCGCAGCTGCGTGGGCGGGGGCTCCGCCTCCTCGGCCTCCCTGGCCCGCTCCAGCATGCGGGAGATGAGCTTCACGTCGACGGCCTCGGCGTCGAGGGCCTTGCGGCACGCCTGCTCCACGCGCTCGGCGCCCCACTTCTTCACGAGGCCGAGGAGCCGGTACACCTGGCGCATCCGCGTCCACGGCAGCGGGGTATCCAAGATGGCGGTGGCGTAGGTGCCGATCGCTGCACCGTGGCCGGCTGCCATCCGCTGCAGCTGCTCGATGTCGCGCATGGCGTAGACGTCGGTGCCGGGCGGCATGTCGGCGGGGTCGGTGGACTTGCCCCCCGGTGGCTGGCGGGGATGGAGCTTCACCAGCTCCCCGTGCAGGTAGAACTTGACCGTGGTCGCGTCGCGGCGGGCCTTGAGCGTCTTGCCGACGAGGGCGTAGGGCACCGAGTAGATCGCCCGGTCCACCTCGCAGTGGAAGTCGCGGTGCACCTTGGGGTCGCTCCAGCGCGGCACGTCGAAGGGCAGTGGGGGCAGCGCCAACAGCAATGCCTGCTCCTCGGTGCGGAAGGCCTCGAGCGGCTTGCACTGGGTGGTCCCGTGGGTGCGCATCCCGGCAGTCTCGGTGCACCACGCCTCGGCGCGGCGGCGCACGTCGGCCAGGTCCGCGAACGTCTCGCCGGCAAAGAAGTTCCGCCGGACGTAGGGGACGGCGCGCTCCACCTTGGGCTTGTCGGTCGGCGTCCGCACCCTGGCCGCGTCGATCCCGAAGCCCCGCGACTGGGTGTACTCGAGGAACGTGTCGTTGAAGCGGGGGGCGATGTTGTCGGCCTTCACCACGATGGCCGTCATCGAGTCGGGGACCACGACGGGGAACACTCCGCCGAAGTAGCGCCACGCCGCCTCCAGCCCCTCGATGACCGCCTCGGTCGTCTGGGAGAACGTCGGCCACACGAACTGGTGACGGCTGTTGGCGGCGGTGACGATGAGGGCGTAGCAGACGCGCCGGCGCTCGCCGTCAGGGACGAGCCCGAGGCGGCCGAAGTCCACCTGGCATTCGCGCCCGGGAGGCGGGTCGGTGACGCGCACCGTGACCGTGCGCCTCCCCGAGCCGCAGCGCTCCACCGCGAAGCGTGCCAGCGTGCGGTGGGGGACCTCGACGCCCTTGCGGCGCAACAACACCCCCATCTTGACCACCGTCAGGTCCTCCTTGACCCACTGCTTGATCTGGGCCTCCTCGGCCAGCAGCGCCCGCCAGCTCGGCCCGTGCCCGTCGGGGCGGTGCGGGCGCACCCGCTCGCACACCTGGCCGATCAGCTCATCGGTGAGCTGCTCGACGCCCCCGCAACGGTCGAGCCCGACCTCGACGGCCGCCGCGATGTAGCCCCGCGCTGTGGTGCGGGCGACGCCCACCGCCGTCGCGACCGGCCGCTCACCCTCCCCAGCCAGCCAGCGGCGCAACAACTCCTTGACCTGGACCACCGACACCTCCCTGAACGCCATGGGCCTCCTCCGCTGCGGGCTTCAGAGGCCAAGCCGAACGACTGTCCGGCCGGCGCTGGGGGATGCTCAGGTGGTCCAACAACTGGCAACAGGGGTGGTCCAATGCCGCTGGCAAAACCAGCGGTCAACTGGTCCAATCACGCTGGCAAGCGACAGACTGCATCCACGCAGCGAACCTGATCAGGAACGGGAGTGCCCGACACGAAGTGAACCAGGGCCTCGACCGACGGTACTGGTTCCACTTCAAGGCGACCAACGGGCGCATTCTGTGTCGGTCAAATATGTATCCGTCACAGGCCGCTTGCGCCCAGGATGCTGCCCTCATTGCACGAGAAGCAGCACAAGCCCAGTTCTGGGACCAAGCAGCCTAGCTATCAACACAGTGGTCCTGGGTCTCGGTTCAGCCGGACCCAGGGCGACCACTATTCCCGCTGTCTTTACGGAAAGGACTAAGCATGAGCAATATCAACTGGGAAGCCGTCGCCTTCCTCTTCGCCTGGATCGGCGCCATCGTCGGCGTCGCGAGCCTCTTCGTCGCTTACAAGCTTCGAGGGGCCTGATCACGACTTGGATAGCTGTAGTCCCGGTGGGGGGCGAGGAAGCGTGTCGAAGGCGGAAGCGAGGTGAGATGGAATGGTCGGTAGTGCGTCGATGACCGTTCCGCTGGACGGCCGCACTCCGCTCGATGTGGGGCTCGATCACATCGCCTCTCAGGAGAGGCTTTGGTTGCGCATCGGAGCCGTGCGAGGCGACGATGGTCAGTGGACTCTCCGCGTGGGCGAGATCGTGTCGGGAGGCGCGCCGCCAAGCTGGGTAGAGCAGGCTTGGGAGTATCCAAGCGCGCTGTTCATCGCGAGGACCGCCGGTGGGGCTGCTGTCCGGTCTTGGTTGCAAGGAGGTGCAATCACGCTGCCCCACTTTGTCATCCAGTTGCCCGCCCTTAGCACGCCGTTGACATGGGAGCGGCGGCAGAGCCGGTCGGCTGGAACATTCGAGGCGTGTGAGTGGCCGACCATCGAAACCAGCCTCGCCAGTCCAGGAGGTACAGAGCCACCGGGCATTCTCGTCTCGACGTGGGAGGATGTGCCGTCCTTCGTCAGCTTCTACAGGGCCGGAGCTTGTTTCTTCTGGCTCGACCATCAGCCGGTCGGTGGCGCACTCAATCATGGACTCGTGTATCGCCATCAGGATCTCCGGGCACGGATCTGCGCAGTGCGCATTGCTGATGACTCGATCGAGGTGGACATTGATGGACCTGATCGGTCCGGGATGATCGTCGAGCTGCCTGGCGACGTCCCCGGCCCTCGCCAGGTGATCTGGCAACCCAATATCAGCACTGGCTCGACGAGTACGGAGACCTTCTCACTCCCCCATGGGA
>DATGGF010000446.1:0-6203 GCA_035308625.1 Acidimicrobiales bacterium
TCCGGCTTCACGGTCGTCAACACGGCGACGTTGGCCGTGGCGTCACTCACGGTGGGCTCAACCCCCGAGGGGATCGCCATTGCGCCGGATGGGTCCACCGTGTTCGCCGCCGACCAGTTCCTCATGGGCATCGACGTCCTCGACACCACTACCAACACCGCCTCGACTTCCACGGCGGGATCCTGGAGTCAGCCGGACGCCATTGCCGTGTCCGCTGATTCCACCAAGGTCTATGTCACCAACTTCTTCAACGACACTGTCGAGGTCCTCGACGCCGCCACTGATCTCCCACTGGCCACCATCGGGGTCGGCTCCAATCCGTGCGCGGTGGCCATTGCCCCACCCCCACCCGCTCACCTCACGATCACACTGCCCAGTTTCAGCACGGGTCAAGACCCACGTGGCGCCACGGTCCCGGTGAGCGGAACGAACCTCGTCCCCGGCTCTGACTTGCACGTCTACGTAACCTCGGGTCCGTCGCCCGGCGCGCGCCCGCACGTCACGGGCACGCTGATGGGCACCTTGGCCGCCGACGGGTCAGGCTCCGTGTTGGGATCGGTGACGATCCCGGCCTTGTCGCCTGGGACCTACTACCTCACCGCCACCGGAACGGGACTCAACGGGCTGCCGAAGTCGGCCAACACGGCGAACTTCGCCGTCCCCTCCGCCACGACGACGACGGTGCCCAGCACCACGCCCACCACGGTTGCCTCGGTGGCCCACCAGATCCCCGGCGCCACTACTGTGCCCACGGGCGAACCCTTCGCCGGCTCGGGCCCCTACATGCTCCTCACGAGCGGCGTCGGCCTGTTCCTCACCGGCTTGGGTCTGCGCCGGCGCGGCGTGGCGTCTCAGGCTTCGGCCACCCGCAAGGCATAGAGCGACACCGGGCCGATCCCCTTCAGGTCCCGCACGCCCCGCTCGTCGAACGCCAGACCGGCGGCGAGCACCTTGGTCGTCTCGGAGACGAGGACCTCGCCCGCCTGTGCCTCGCCGGCAATCCGGGCAACCTCGTGTACGGCGGCGCCGCGCACATCGTCACCAACGGGCTCGACTTCGCCGACGTGGACGCCGGCCCGGACCAGGAGGGTTCCCGACCGTTCGAAGATCGACGCTGCGCACCGCAACGCCTGGGCCGGGGCGTCGAAGGTGGCCAGCAGCCCGTCGCCGGTGGTGTTGATCTCCCGGCCGCCGAAGGCCTGGAGTTGCCCCCGGACCATCTCGAAATGGGACGACAGCACGTCGCGCCAGGCGGCGTCACCGAGCTGGCGGACCGTCGACGTCGAGTCCACCACGTCGGTGAGGAGCAACGTGACCAGTTGCCGCCGGGCGGTGCCGAGGCGGAACCCGGAGAAAGCGCGGGTGCCCGCCCATTCGATGATCGTGCATGCCTCGTCACCGACCGTGTAGCCGTCGTGGCCGGGCGGGATGTCGTACACGTCTCCGGCATGGAGATCGGTCCGTGTGCCGTCGGGGAACTCCACGGCGAAGGCCCCGGACAGCACGGTCCCGACGTGGCGCGCCTGGCACCACTCGCCGCCGACGGTGGGACGCACGTCGTTGGCCCAGCGCCAGCCCGGCTCCAGGACCGTCCGGGCCACGGTGAGGTCCCCCAGCTCGATCGTGCTCTGCACGATCCCCGAGAACCTGACCGTGTCGTCGGGCGTGCCCAGGTTCTTGACGCGGGCGCTCACGTCAGCGGCCGAGTGCGTAGGCCGCCCGCCGGGGATCGGCACCGGCCCGCAACATGGGGCGCTCGCCTCCTCCGGTGGGAGGACACTGCCGGATCATGCCGACCGACCCGGCCTCGAACTCGTACGGCGGCCACGTGCGGACGTCGTGGCCCAGCGCGTCCAGCTCCTCGAGGGTGGACTCGGGCACGCGGCTCTCCACCGCCACCACGTTGTCGAGCTGTCCGTGGGGATAGAAGGAATTGGGGAACGCGAACGAGACGGCGCGGGGCGCCTCCACCGCTTGCTGCTCCGTCATCCCGAACACGGCCACATTGAGCAGCGACTGGAGCATCGCTTGCACGATCATGTCGCCACCCGGGCAGGTGACCGGCCACACCCGGCCGTCGTCGTCGAGCGCAATGGCGGGCGACGGAGTCACGCGGGGACGCCGGCCGGGGCCCAGGCAGGCAGGGTGACCAGGCGTGGTCCGGCTCTGGACACCGCGGGCCGACACGATGACGCCGATGCCGGGCACCACCGGGCTCATGGCCAGCGGGTCGCTCGGAGCGGTGGCGAAGGCGTTCCCGTGGCTGTCGACCACAGCGACCTGAGTGGTCGAGTGCACCTGGTCGGCTTCGTGGCGAAGGGTGAACAGGTCGGGCAGCACCGCGTCGGGCCGGATCAACGCGGCCAATTCGGCGGCGTGGTCGTCCGAAAGGAGAAAGGCCATGTCGGCCTGCATGGCGTCGCCGTAGTAGCGCTCGCGGTCGGAGAAGGCGAGCTTCACCGCCTCCACCACGTGGTGCAGATAGGCACTCGAGTTGTGCCCGAGCGCCGCCAGGTCGAAGCGCTCGAGGATGGCGAGCGCTTGGAGGAGCGCCGGGCCCTGTGACCATTGGGACGGCGTGGTGTGCACGGTGAGCTGTCCGAACCCAGGGAACGAGCGGCCCGGGGCCGGGGCGACCTCGGCCCGGAACGCGGCCAGGTCGTCGACGGTGAGGAAGCCGCCCTGGGCGGTGACGAACTCGGCCATCGTCCGGGCCACGTCGCCTTCGTAGAAAGCGCGGCGCGCCGCGTCGATGCCGGCGCGGCGCCGGTCGGCGGGGGCAGAACCAGCATGGCTCGACCGCGCGGCCTTCTCGGCGTCGATCAAGTGCACGAGCAGCCGCCCGAGATCCGACTGCACGAGCCGGTCCCCCGCCTGGGCCCGCCGTCCATCGGGGCAATAGATCGCCGCCGACGAGGGCCAGTTCTCGTAGACCCAGGCGAACAGATCGAGGGCCGTGGCGACCGTGGCGTCGAGGACGAACCCTTGGGTGGCCAGCTCCACCGCGGGGGCGGCCACGTCGGCCAACGACCAGGTGCCGAAGGCGTCGAGCGCCGACAACCATCCGGCCAGGGCGCCGGGCACGATGCACGGGGCACAGCCCGGCGGCATCTCCGCCCCGTTGCGCTCGACGTACACCTCTACCGTCGCCGTGGACGACCAGCGCCCGACCCCGGCCACGCTCACCACGTCATTGGCGCCCGCCGGCCGGATGAGGATGGGTGCGATCCCTCCGAGGTTGCACATGTCGACCTGCACCACGTTGGTGGCGAGCGCCGCGGCTACCCCGGCGTCGATGGCGTTCCCGCCGGCTTCCAGGACCTGGCCGGCCACCTGCACGGTGAGCGGGTGACCCGTGACCGCCATGAAGCGATCTCCGACCAGAGTGGGTCGTGAGCTCCCCGAAGGCGGTAGGCCGCTCGGGCCCGGTTGCATGGAGCCGACCCTAGTGTCGTGCCCTCGTCGCGTTCACGACGAGCCTCGGCCCTGACCCGCGGGATTCGGCGGGGCCAACCGCTTAAATGTTCCCGATGAGCAGGTTCGACGGGGGGGCGTATCAGGCGCGGTTCGATGCGCTGGCCGAACAGGGGGTGGACGTCCACGGCGAGGCCACCTTCGTCCGCTCCCTGAGCCCGGTGTCGGTCCTCGACGCCGGGTGCGGATCGGGGCGGGTGGCCATCGAGCTGGCCCGCCACGACATCGAAGTCATCGGGGTCGACGTCGACCCGTCCATGATCGCCGAAGCCCGCCGGAGGGCGCCCGCCCTCACATGGGTCGAAGCCGACCTCGCCACGCTCGCCCTCGGCCGTGTGTTCGATGTCGTGGTGATGGCCGGGAACGTCCCGCTGTTCTGTCCGGTCGAAGATCGCCGGGCGCTCGTTCGCGCCTGTGCCGCGCATGTGGGCCCGGGCGGCGCATTGGTCGCCGGGTTCCAACTGGACAGGGGGTACGGCGCGGGATTCCGAGGCGACTCTGGGTACGGCCTCGACGACTACGACGCCGCCTGCCAGGACGCGGGGTTGGCCCTCGACGAGCGTTGGGCCACCTGGGACCGCCAACCGTTCATCGACGGTGGCGACTACGCCGTGTCAGTGCACCGAAGGTGACGGTCGGGTCGTCACGGCAGCGCCCCCGCCTGAGGGACGGGGCTGGAGCACTCGAGGCCCCCGGGCAGGGGCCGGGCGGCGGGCGCCAGGACGGGCGGGTCGAGCAAGGCGGGCGTCGTCTGCAGACAGTCGATCACCGTCGAGGCGTTGGCGTCGCGGTAGGTGCAGGCGGGCAGGTTCCACTTCGCCTCGATGGTGGCCAGCACCGAGGTGTGGTCGTAGACGGTGTTCGACACGCCCCCCGGCTTCGAGTACGGGGAGACCACCACGGCCGGTACCCGCGGCCCGTGGACGTCGTAGGCGCCGGCGAAGTCCCCGCTGCCCAGTTCGGGGAGGATGCCGTCGGGCGGGATGGCCGGCGGGGGCGGCACATGATCGGCGTACCCGCCATGCTCGTCGAAGGTCCAGATGAGCAGGGTGCGGCCCCAGGCCGGGGACTGCAACACGGCGTCGACCACCTTGGACACGAACGCCTCGCCGTAGGCCATGTCGGCCGGGCCTTCCTCGTCGCCGTCCACCGTCTGGCCGAAGCTGTTCACGCTCTGTACGGGCGGGAGCCCGCCGGCGACAGGCAACCCGGCGGCCTCGCCGGTGGCGACGCCCACCACACCCGACTCGGGGTCCACGAAACTCACGGCCGGCAGCGTCCCCGCCGCGCAGTCGGCGAAGAACGCGGTCAGCGGCACGAAGTGATCCGGGTACTTCTCCACCGTGGTCGGGATGATCCCGGGGTTGGGCAGGTCGTAGAAGTAATTGCGCCAGGGCACGCCGAAGTGGCTCAGGCGATCGAAGATCGTGCCGTTGGGCGGCGGGGCGGCGATGGGCGGCTCGTTGGAGGGCACGAAGATCGTGCTGTTGTCGGTCGAGATGTCCCCGAAGGCGGTGCCGGCATAGAGGAACCGACGGTTGGGATAGGTCTGCGCCGGGACCGAGCAGAACCAGAAGTTGGCGATACAGAACGCTTGCGCCATCGAGTGCGTGAAGGGCAGCTCGGCCGCGGTCCAGTAGGCCATGCAGTCGGGGCCGCCGTTGGCCAAGACGAACCCCTCCATGCCGGGGCGGCGCAGCGGCACCTGGGAGGGCGGCCTCTTCCAGTCGTACGAAGCCGGGTCGTAGGACGTGGACGAGTACTCGCTGTCGGTTCGATCTCCGTAGGTCCAGAACATCGAGCGGTGCGACGTCGTCCAGCTCTGGCTCTCCCCGCCGGTCTGACATGTCGTCGTGCGGTGCCACGGCTCGACGGTGTTGCCCTGGGCGTCGAGGTTCGTGTAGGTGGGCTTGCCGCTCCGATAGGAGAACTGGCCGACGACGTCCGGGCGCACGAGAGACAGCGAGCCCAGGAAGTTGTCGAACGAGTGGTTCTCCATCATGACCACGACGACATGATCGAACGGCATCGTGGCGTCGGGAGTGCCCGCGGCGCGCGAAGGATCCGGTAGCGAATCGGGGAGTCGCAGCGGGGCGCCGGCCACTGTCAACAGGTGGCTGGCCGCCGGGCGCAGGCCGGCCGTGCCCGCCGCGGCCAGGCCGGCTACAGCACCAGCGCGCAGCAGGGCGCGACGCGAGAGCCGCGCATCGAATGGTGCAGGGGTCACGTCCGCCTCCGTGTGCCGTGCCCCCCGGCGGGAACCAGCGTACCGGCCGGTTCGTCCACGACCCGAATCGCGTGACAGCTCCGTTACCGGCGGCCCGCCTCGCCCCGCACCCGCAGTGGCTCAGGTGTGCCCGGTGACGAGTCCCACGAAGATGGCCAGCACGATCGGCCCGACGATCCCCGACATGATGAACCCGATCACGAACCCGCCGGCGATCTTGGCCGCCAGCACCCGCTGCTCTTCCGGTGAGGGCGCGGAGGTGGTGGGCGCCTCGTCGTGCTCGGTGGTGGCCGTCGTCATGGCTGCACCGTAACCGCCGGGGCGCAAGCCCGGCCAGCACCGTCCGGCGCGGGTCGCCTACCGTTCCCGGCCATGACCGACGCCATCGATCTCGACGCCGTAGGCCAAGCCGAGGCGGTCCGCCGCGGGGACTGCTCACCGGAAGAGCTCGTCGGCGCCGCGCTCGAGCGCATCGACCGGATCGACCCCGAGCTCAACGCGG
>DATGGF010000447.1:0-1714 GCA_035308625.1 Acidimicrobiales bacterium
TCGGCGGTGACCGGTCAGCTGCTCAGCTAACAAGCCCCTCTACCAGTTTGTCAACGACACCAAGAAGGGCGTGGTCACTGGGCAAGGCCTGAATCGTTCTCGGTGGCCAAGGTCGGCGCGACCTCGAGGAGCGGGTCGCACTCGGTGACCACGACCACCACCAGCGGCGGCGGTTACTCCTACTGATCGCGAGCTTCCCGCCCACAGCGCCGAGTGACCCGGGTCAAGTCCGCCAGGTCCTGTAAATCGCTCGGCCCGAGCATCATGCCGCTTGGTGCTGGTTGGTTCTCCTTCGGGCGCTCGGCTTGTCCTGCACTGGCGGTGGGTCGAGTCCGAGCTCGGCACGTAAGAGCGCCAGCTGATGGCGCTCGAGGTCGCTCACCGAGACCCGGCACCAGCGCTCGGCCGAGCGGATCATGGTGGCAAAAGCGAGCTTCATCGTCGACTTCTCGCTCATGAGCCGCGGGATGACTTTGGTCCGCCGGCGTTCCTCTTCAAAGCTGCGCTCGGCGAGGTTGGTCGTGCGCACCCTGATGCGGTGGCGCACCGGGAGGCGATGAATGGCGAGCAGCGCCTCGCGGTCGTCTGCAAAGCAGGCGATTGCCGCCGGGTAGAGGCTCTGGTAGGTGTTCTCGAGGCGGTCGGCGGCCGCCCTGGCGGCATCGATGGTCGGGGCGTCGCGCACCGCGTAGAGATGCGCCATCACCTCGGCCGCCTCGTCGTCGGGCAGCTTGGCGCGGATGTTCGAGAGGCGATGGAACCAGCAGCGGATGCGGATCGAGGAGGAGAAGACGGCATTCACCGCCTTGATCATCCCTGGCGCCCCGTCGGTGGTGACACTGGTCGGGAGCCGAAGGCCCCGGGCGATCATGTTCCTGAAGAACTCCGTCCAGGCCGCCTCGGACTCCTTGTTGCCAACCGCCAGGTGCAAGAGGTGCTTGCGGCCGTCTGAGTCGATGCACCAACAGACGAGCAGGGCCTCCTTAGCGCCCTGGCGGCGCAGCGACTCGAAGATGGCGTCGCAGAACAGGTACTGCACCGAGATCACCGAGAGGTCCCGTGCACAGAATGCCTCGTAGTCGCGCCACAGCTGGTCGGTGATCTCCGAGACGGCGGACTTCGAGATCAACAGCTCGCCCGTGGCGTCCTTGAAGGCGTCCTCGACGTCGCGGGTGGACAGGCCCCGGGCGTACATCTCGGTGACGAGGCGGTCGAGCACCTCGGAGTTCCCCTCGAGAAAGCTCATGAGCGAGGAGCGGTAGGGCTCTTCGGTTCCGCGCACCTGGGGCAGGCGCACCTTGAGCGCCCCCTCGGCGGTGCGCACCCGGCCCGGCTCGTAGCCGTTGCGCCAGCCCGTCTGCTCATCGCCCCGTCGTTCGTAACGGCCCCGACCGCCGAGGAAGTCGGCTTGCTCGGCCTCGAGCAGC
Source organism: Acidimicrobiales bacterium (assembly GCA_035308625.1). GTDB lineage: Bacteria > Actinomycetota > Acidimicrobiia > Acidimicrobiales > UBA8190 > DATGGF01. The sequence goes on from DATGGF010000447.1 coordinate 1,428, forward strand.
TGCTGGATGACGAGCCGGCTCATCACCTCGATGAGCACGGAGATGAGGTTCGTCCCCTCGGCGTGTCGGCCATGCAGCAGCTGGTCGAGCTCCTCGCGCGCGAGCACTGACGGGGGTAGCCTTCTCATTGGCCTGAGCCTCCTTGTCCTTGGTTGGTTCCCAACGACATGGTTGCTCAGGCCGAACTGATTTACAGGGACCTTAGGCCGTCACCCCGCCTCCGATCGATGGCGACGCTATCTGGACTTCCAAGCTCGCTTCCATCGCTACTCCTTTGGGAACGTGCT
>DATGGF010000448.1:0-1875 GCA_035308625.1 Acidimicrobiales bacterium
CGGGTGGACCGAGTTTGCGGCGGAGTCGGGCGATGGTCACCGTGACGGCCTGGCTGAACGGGTCGGCATGTTCGTCCCAGACCTGTTCCAGCAAGCTCTCGGCGCTCACCACGGCGCCGTCGGCCCCCATGAGGACCTCGAGCACGCCGAGCTCCTTCCGGGTGAGCGTGACCGGCCGGCCCGCTCGGCTCACGCGTCGCCGGGCCCGGTCGAGCACGATGTCGCCCTTGACCGCCAGCGGTGGGGCCGCCGGGCTCCGGCGACCGAGGGCGTTCACCCGGGCCACCAATTCGGCGAAGACGAAGGGCTTGGGCAGGTAGTCGTCGGCACCGAGGTTCAGGCCTTCGACTCGGTCGTCCACTGCGCTGGCCGCGGTGAGCATGAGGATCCGGGATTCGGACCGTGCCCCCACCATGGCCGCGCACACCGCGTCGCCGTGCACCTTGGGGAGATCCCGGTCGAGCACGACCACGTCGTATCGGTTCATGAGCGCCTTCTCGAGTCCGCTTGCCCCGTCGTAGGCCAAGTCGGCCGCCATGCCCTGATCGCGCAGGCCTTCGGCGATGTCCTCGGCCAGGTCTATCTGGTCCTCGATGACGAGCACCCTCACGCATCCAATCCTGCACCAGGCCGCCTTGCATCGGTCTGACAGGCAAGCCGAGGGCCACCCCGGCTGCCACCCGCCGGAGGGCTCACGGCGCTCGTCTCGCCAGCCCACCACCCATCCGACGTCGCCCGGAACGTGCTCGCGCGTTCGACCAGTGCAAGGCGCGCCGGCGTAGGACGGCCGGAGGATCGATGGATCCACCGAGGGAGGACGCATGCACTACCGCCATCGATGGGACTTGCTCAGGCACCGGGACGAACGACCGGGGCTGGGCATTCGAAGAAGCGTTGTCGGGATCCTGGCCGTCACGGTCACCGGGATCGTCGCCGGTGCCTGTTCATCGCCCAGTCCGACGGATTCCGTGGCCAGCCTGCCGGGCCATACCACCGGCACCCAGGCGTCCGGTCCGCTCACGCAGGCCCAGAGCGATCGGGACATGGTCGACTTCACCCGCTGTCTGCGCGCGCACGGACTGGCCGAACCCGATCCCGTGCACCGTCCCGGTCATCAAGGACTGAGCGTGCAGGTCCCCACGCCGGGCCCGTCGACGAACGCCGCGCTGTCCGCTTGCAACCACTTCCTCGCGCCCATCGCGCAGATGAAGCAGGCCCATGCCCGGCAGGAGCTGGCCTCGTGGCTTCCCGGGCTCACCCACTATGCCGAGTGCATGCGGGCCCACGACATCGCCATGCTCGATCCCGGGCCGCAGGGACAGCTCAATCTGGGCAGTGTGCCGGGGATCGTGAGCGACTTCGGCCGGTACTCGCCGCAGTTCCGGTCCGCCGATGCGACGTGTCGTCACCTCCTGCCTTCCGCCGTGCACGACGACGGGACCGGACCGTGAGCCGCCGTGTGGCCGTCGCTTCCGGGCTCGTAGCCGCGGCGGTCGTCGGCTCGGCCGTGACGTTCACTTTCGCCGCTGGCCCGCCGGCCAATGCCGCGCCGGGTCCGCTTCCCACGTCGACGGCCACGGTGGTGCGCACCGATCTGACTGAGACCCAGCTCACCGGAGGAACGCTCGGCTACGCCACCACCGACCCGGTCATCAACCGGATGACTGGCACCTACACCGCGCTGCCTGACCCCGGTACGGCCGTACAGCCCGGCGGCACCCTCTACCGCGTCGACGACTTCCCCGTGGTCCTCATGTCCGGATCCACACCGGCGTGGCGGCCGTTCGCCGCCGGCATGAGCGACGGGCCCGACGTGCGCGAGCTCCAGCAGAACCTGCTGACACTGGGGTACGCCCACGGACTGTTCGGTGCAAC
>DATGGF010000449.1:0-2727 GCA_035308625.1 Acidimicrobiales bacterium
CGCGTCGCGGAACCCAGGGGGGTTGGTAGTGGACAGCTCAGGCGGAGACGTCGTCCGGCCCGCAATGCCCAAGCGCAATTGGTTCAACGCCCGATCCCGCCGGCGGCTATTCGGTGTGGCGGCGAGCCTCGTTGTCTTGACATCGTCGACAATGGTCTCGGTCCTGACGTCGTTGCCGGCCGCGGCCGACGCCAACGAGCTGTACTCGTGGGGCTACAACTTCTCCGGCCAGTTGGGCAACGGCAACACCACGAACCAGACGACGCCCGTCAAGGTGCAACTGCCGGCCGGTGTCGTCGCCACAGCCGCCGCCTCCGGTGGCAGCCACAGCCTGGCCATCGGATCCGACGGGAAGCTCTACGCCTGGGGCGACAACTCCGTCGGCGAACTCGGCAACGGCACCACGACAAGCTCGATCACGCCCGTGGTGGTGTCCATGCCCGCCGGCGTCACGGCCACCGCCATCGCCGCCGGGCTCCAGCACAGCGTGGCCGTGGGCTCCGACGGCAACGTGTACGACTGGGGCTACAACGGCTTCGGCCAGCTGGCCACAGGTGACCTGGTCGACTCGGACACCCCGGTCAAGGTCAGCCTGGGAGCGGGCAACACCGTCGTCAAGGTCGCCGCCGGCGCCTACTTCACCCTGGCCCTCACGAGCGGCGGCAACGTGTGGGGTTGGGGATACGGCGCCATGGGGACCCTGTGCGACGGCAAGGTCACCAACCCGCAGAAGACACCGGTGCAGGCCACGGTGTCGGGCATCTCGGCCATCGCCGCCGGCGGGTACCACAGCCTCTTCCTCACGACCGCGGGCACCGTCTTCGCCTGCGGCTACAACGCCTTCGGCCAGCTGGGCGACAACTCGGTCACCAACCGCGCCACCCGTGTCCAGGTCCAGCTGCCTTCGGGCGTGACGGCCACCGCCATCGCCGCCGGCCAGTACCACAGCCTCGCCATCGGCAGTAACGGGCACACCTACGCCTGGGGCGAGAACTCCAACGGCCAGCTCGGCGATGGCAACACGTCGAACTCGACCATTCCGGTCATCGTCAACCTGCCGTCCGGTGTCACGGCCACCGCCATCGCCGGCGGGAACACCCACAGCCTGGCCATCGGCTCGAACGGGAACCTCTACGCCTGGGGCTACAACGGCCTCGGTGAGCTCGGCGACGGCAACACCACCGACTCCTCGACGCCGGTGCAGGTGGGCCTGACCCCGGTGGCCAAGCCCCCCAGCGCAGTGGCCAGCGGCTCGTCGGCCGACCACAGCTTCGCCATCGCGCCGCCCACGCCGGCGTCCACCACCACCACGCTCACGGCCTCGCCGACCAGCGCCACCTACGGCCAGAGCGTCACCTTGACCGCCACGCTGAACCGCTCCGACGGCGGTGGGTCCGTGAAGTTCCTGAACGGGGCCTCCACCATCTCGGGCTGTTCGGCCGTCGCCCTGACCCTGGTGTCGGGCAGCTACAAGGCCACGTGCACCACTTCGTTCACCGCGGGAACCCAGCCGCTCAGCGCGGTGTACTCGGGCGACAGCCTTTACTCCACCAGCACCTCGTCGACCGTCAACTACGTCGTCAACCCGGCGCCGCTGCTCATCACCGCATCGTCGGCGTCGTCGACCTACGGCTCGGCCCCGGCCGCCGTGACCGCCTCCTACTCGGGCTTCGTGAACGGCGACTCCGCCACGTCGCTGACGACGCAGCCCACCTGCTCGACGACGGCGACGGCCTCGAGCCCAGCCGGGTCCTACCCGACCTCGTGCTCGGGGGCGAGCAGCCCGAACTACACCATCACCTACGCCAACGGCACGCAGACCGTGGGCACGGCACCGCTCACCATCACGGCCTCCTCGGGCACCTCGACCTATGGCTCGGCCCCGCCGGCGGTGACCGCCTCCTACTCGGGCTTCGTGAACGGCGACTCGGCGACGTCGCTGACCCATCAGCCGACGTGTTCCACCACGGCCTCTTCGTCCAGCCCGGTGGGGACGTATCCGACGTCGTGCTCGGGCGCGGTCGACGCCAACTACGCCATCAGCTACGTGGCCGGCTCCATGGTGGTCGGCACGGCGCCGCTGCTCATCACCGCCTCCTCGGCCTCGACCACCTACGGCACCGCCCCGCCGGCCGTGACGCCCTCGTACTCGGGCTTCGTGAACGGTGACAACGCCTCGTCACTGAGCACTGCCCCGACGTGTTCCACCACGGCCACCGCCCACAGCTCGGTCGGCTCGTACCCGACGTCGTGCTCGGGCGCGGTCGACCCCAACTACTCCATCTCGTACCAGGGCGGCACCGACACGGTGCACCCGGCGCCTCTCACCATCACCGCCTCCTCGGGTTCGATGACCTACGGCGGCAGCGTGCCCACCGTGACGCCGATCGTCTCTGGCCTGCAGAACGGCGAGAGCCCGTCGGTGCTCGGCGCCGGCCTGACCTGCAGCACCAGCGCCACCCCGACGAGCGCGGTCGGCTCGTACCCGACGTCGTGCTCGGGGGCAGTGGACGCCAACTACGCCATCACCTACGTCAACGGCACCCTGGTGGTGAACCCGGCGTCGCTCACCATCACCGCTTCTTCCGGGTCGATGACCTATGGCGGCACCGTGCCCACCATCACGGCCAACGTCTCGGGCCTGCAGAACGGCGAGAGCCCGTCGGTGCTCGGCGCCGGCCTGACCTGCAGCACCACCGCCACGCCGACCAGCCCGGCTGGGACCTA
>DATGGF010000450.1:0-5732 GCA_035308625.1 Acidimicrobiales bacterium
CAGCTGGCCGTGGTGCGCCGGATGACCGCCGATCTGTCGTTGCCCGTCGAGGTGGTGGGGTGCCCCACCGTGCGCGAGCCCGACGGGTTGGCCCTGTCGAGCCGCAACGCCCGGCTCTCGCCGCAGTCCCGGCGGGCCGCACTCGCTCTGCGCCGCGCCCTCGACGCCGGGATCGCCGCCGTGCGCCACGGCGCCACCCGGGCCGACGACGTGCGCGCCGCCATGCAGCGCGAGCTGTCCGCCGATGTCCTCGTCGCCCCCGACTACGCCGAAGTGGTCGACCCGGTCACGTTGGCGCGGGCGGGGGAGCTGGCCGGCGAGGTCCGCCTGCTGGTGGCGGCGACGGTGGGCGGCGTGCGCCTGATCGACAACGATGCGGCGGTGGTGCCGGCACCACCGGCCGATGTGAACCCCGTCCATGACGGCGTGCTCGTCCTGGCCGACTCAGGGAAGGAGCGCTGAACCGATGCGGCGGCGCATGATGAAGTCCAAGATCCACCGGGCGACGGTCACCGACGCCAACCTCGACTACGTCGGGTCGATCAGCCTCGACCCCGAGCTGATGACGCTGGCCGACATCCGTGAGTGGGAACAGGTGACCGTGCTGGACATCGACAACGGCGCCCGCTTCGAGACCTACGCCATCGTGGGCGGGCCGGGCGAGGTGTGCCTCAACGGGGCCGCGGCGCGGCTGGTGCACCGCGGCGACAAGGTCATAGTGATCACCTACGCCGACTACGAGGAAGCCGAGCTCCACGGGTTCGCACCCCGGATCGTCCACGTCGACGCCACCAACGCCGTGGTCGACGAGCAGACGGCCCGGGACTCGGCCGAGCTGCGCCGGGCCGTCACGGCCTGACGCCTCCACGGTTCACGACCTTCGACCCCCGGCCTTCGACCCCCAACCCTTCGAGCCACCGACCCATCGAGACCGTGGATCTCGACGTCCTGGTGGTCGGCTCCGGGGTGGCCGGCCTGTCCACCGTTGTCCGCCTGGCCTCCGTGGCCGGGCTCCGGGTGGGGGTCCTGACCAAGGCCGAGCTGGCCATGTCGGCCACCCGTTGGGCCCAGGGCGGGGTGGCCGCGGTGCTCGGGGGGGACGAGGACTCGACCGACCTCCATCTGGCCGACACCCTGGCCGCCGGGGCCGGGTTGTGCGATGTCGACGCCGTGCGCGTCCTGGTCGACGAAGGACCGTCGCGCGTCCACGAGCTCATCGCCATGGGCGCGGTGTTCGACCGTGAGGCGGGGGGCGACCTGGCCCGCGCCCGCGAAGGGGGCCACTCCGAGGCCCGCGTGATCCACGCCGGCGGCGCCGCCACCGGGGCCGAGGTGGAGCGGGCGCTGGTGGCCGCCGTGCGCCGCACCGCCGCGGCCGTCCTCGAACAGTGGTTCGCCGTCGACCTAGTGGTGACCGACGGGCGCTGCACCGGTGTGCGCGCCTTGGAGCCCGGTGGCACGGTGCGGGAGGTGTCGGCGGCCCACGTGGTGTTGGCCACCGGCGGCGCCGGCCAGCTGTACGCCGTCACCACCAATCCGCCGGAAGCCACCGGCGACGGCATCGCCATGGCCCTGCGCGCCGGGGTCCCGGTGGCCGACGTCGAGTTCATGCAGTTCCACCCGACGGCGTTGCACCACCCGGCAATGCCCCGGCCGCTTCTGTCGGAAGCCCTGCGGGGCCACGGCGCCCAGCTCCGTGACCGCGACGGCGAGCGCTTCGTCGACGAGCTGGCCCCGCGCGACGTGGTCAGCCGGGCCATGGCCGAGCGCATGTCGGCGCAGCGCGTCGACCACCTCTGGCTCGACGCCACCGGCCTCAAGTCCTTCGACGAGCGCTTCCCCACGCTGGCGGCCTCGCTCCGCGGCGCGGGGCTCGACCCGGCCGTGGACTGGCTCCCCATCGCGCCGGCGGCGCACTATCTGTCGGGTGGTGTGGTGACCGACCTCGACGGCGCCAGTGCCCTGCCCGGACTGTGGGCCGCGGGCGAGACCGCGTGCACCGGCGTGCACGGGGCCAATCGCCTGGCGTCGAACTCGCTGCTCGAAGGGATGGTCTTCGGCGCCCGCCTGGCCGAGGCCATCGGCGCCGGCCGCGACGGCCCGAGTCCCACCGGCGCCATGCGGGCGCTCATTGGCTCCGTCGGTCCCGATGACATCGGGGCCCGTGTCGCTGGGCCCGCGCCGGACCCCGCGACCTCGACTCCGGGTCCGGGCGACGACGACGTGGCCAAGCGGCGCGAGCAGCTGCAGCGGGCGATGACCGAGGGCGCCGGCGTGTTGCGATCGGCATCCTCCCTCGCTGCCGCGGCGGAGGTGATCTGCGCCGCGGCCGGCGCCGATGTCGAGGTGAGCGACCGCGCCACCGGCGAGCTGGCCAACCTGGGAGCGTTGGCCCGCGCCCTGCTCCTCGCCGCCTCGGCGCGGACCGAGACCCGCGGTGCGCACGCCCGCGTCGAGTTCCCCCAGCCGTCGCCGCCGTGGCGGTGCCGGCTGGTGCACGGCAGCGTCGGGTGGGCCCGGTCGTGACGGGCGAGCGCCCCGAGCCCCATCCGCCGGCCGATGCGGTTCGTGAAGCGGTGGCCCGCGCCCTGGCCGAGGACCTCGGTCCCGAGGGCGACATCACCGCCGCACTGGTCCCGGCCGAGGTGCAGGCGCGCGGGGAGCTGGTGGCCCGGGCCGCGGGGGTGGTGGCCGGACAGCTCTGCGCCACGGAGGCCTTCGCTCAGGTCGACCCGGCCGTGGTGGTGCGGTGGCGACGGGCCGACGGAGAGGTCGTGACGCCCGGCGACGTCGTGGCCGAAGTGGAGGGCCCGCTGCGATCGCTGCTCACCGCCGAGCGGACGGCGCTCAACTTCCTCTGCCACCTGTCGGGGGTGGCCACCTTGACGCACTGCTTCGTCCAGGCGGTGACCGCGGCCAATTCGTCTGCCCGCGTCCTCGACACGCGCAAGACCACACCGGGGCTCCGGGTGCTCGAGAAGGCGGCCGTGCGGGCCGGAGGCGGGTGGAACCACCGCGCCGGGTTGTCCGATGCCGTGCTGGTGAAGGACAACCATCTGGCCGGCCTGACCATCACCGCCGCGGTGGCCGAGGCCCGTCGCCTCTGGCCCGGGCGCACCGTCGAGGTGGAATGCGACCGGCCCGACCAGGTGGACGAAGCCGTCGACGCCGGCGTCGACGTGGTGATGTTGGACAACATGACGCCCGACCAGGTGGCCCGCTGCGTCGAGCTCGTCCGGGCCAAGCGCGCCCGGGGAGCGGTGCTGATCGAGGTTTCCGGCGGATTGACCCTCGAGCGTGCTCCCGCCTACGCGGCGGCCGGTGCCGACCGGCTGTCGGTCGGTGCCCTCACCCATTCCGCGCCGGTGCTCGACATCGGGCTCGACTTCGAGGAGCGCTGACCATGCTGCTGGCCATCGACGTGGGCAACACCGAGACGGTGATCGGGCTGTTCAGCCTCCACCCCGGCGACAACCCACCGCCGGGCAGCCGGCCCGCGCCACCGGTCCCGCCCGAGCCGGCCGGCCTGTCGCACCACTGGCGGCTCTCCACCGTGGACGACCGCACCCCGGACGAGCATGCGCTGCTCATCTCCGAGCTGCTCACCCTCGACGGCATGGACGTGGCCGGAGTGGTCAGCGGCATGGCGGTGACGTCGTCGGTCCCGCGCGTCACGTCGGCCCTGCGGCAGATGGCGCACCGCTGGTTCGACGTGCCTTGCGTCGTGCTCGAGCCCGGCGTGCGCTCGGGCATGCCCATCCTCTACGACAACCCCAAGGAGGTGGGCGCCGACCGGATCGCCAACGCCATCGGCGCCTACGACCTCTACGGCGGGCCGTGCATCGTCGTCGACCTGGGCACGGCCACCACCTTCGACGCCATCTCGGCGGCGGGCGAGTACCTCGGTGGCGCCATCGCGCCGGGGATCGCCATCTCCCTCGACGCGCTGTTCCACCATGCCGCCGCGCTGCGCCGCGTGGAGCTGGTCGAGCCGCGCAACGTCATCGGCAAGTCGACGGTCGAGTCGATCCAGTCCGGCGCGTTGTACGGGTTTGCCGCTCAGGTCGACGGCATGTGCAAGCGCATCATGGACGAGCTCGGCCCCTGCACGGTGGTGGCCACCGGCGGATTGTCGGACGTGGTAGCCCCGCTGTCGGAGACGATCGAGCACCGGGAACCGTGGCTGACCCTGCACGGCTTGCGGTTGGTGTACGAGCGCAACGCCAAGCCCGGCGACTGATCGCCTAACGTCGGCCCGTGGCCGACGTTCCCTACCGCTTCGAGCGCACGGCCGAGGCCGCGCAGCTCCAGGAGCGCTACGCGTCGCTGGCCGACGGGGCCGAGACCACCGATGTGGTGGGGGTGGCCGGCCGGGTGATGCTGGTCCGGCCCCAGGGAAAGCTGGCCTTCGCCACCCTCGTCGACGCCAGCGGATCGGTGCAGCTCTTCGCGCTGGGCGCCGTCACCGACGACTTCGAGGGCTTCTCCAAACTGTCGCTGGGTGACTGGGTGGGGGCGACCGGTCCGGTGGTGAAGACGCGCAAGGGCGAGGTCTCCGTGCAGGTGCGCCAGTGGGAGCTCCTGGCCGAAGCCCGCCGTTCCTTCGGTGACAAATGGAAGGGCGTCACCGACACCGAGACGCGCTTTCGTCAGCGCGAGGTGGATCTGTGGGCCAACGAGGGCGCTCGCTCGGTGCTGGCCCTGCGCAGCCGTCTGGTCAGCCTGCTCCGCCGGCGGCTCGAGGAGCGCGGCTTCGTCGAGGTGGAGACCCCGGTGCTGCACCCCATTCCCGGCGGCGCCCTGGCCAAGCCGTTCGTGACCCACCACAACGCGCTGGACACCGACCTCTATCTGCGCATCGCCCCCGAGCTCTACCTGAAGCGACTGGTGGTGGGCGGGTTCGACCGCGTGTTCGAGATCGGTCGCGTGTTCCGCAACGAGGGCCTCTCGCCGCGCCACAACCCCGAGTTCACCATGCTCGAGCTGTACCAGGCCTACGCCGACTACACCGACCTCCTCGTGCTGGTCGAGGAGCTGGTGTCGGGGGCGGCCCGCGAACTGTGCGGGACGACGTCGCTCACCTACGGCGGGCGCCCGCTCGAGCTCGAGCCGCCGTGGCGGCGCGCCACCATGGCCGAACTGGTGACCGAGGCCACCGGCGAGGCCGCCGACGTGCACACGCCGGTCGAAGAGCTGCGCCGGCGCCTGGCGGCCACCGGGGCCAAGGTCGAGACGCAGTGGGGAGCGGGCAAGCTGTTGCTCGAGCTGTACGAGAAGACGACCGAGCCCGACCTGTGGGGGCCGGTGTTCGTCATGGACTTCCCGGCCGAGGTCTCCCCGTTGGCCCGGCGCCACCGTGGCGATCCGGATCTGGTCGAGCGCTTCGAGCCCATCGTGGCCGGGCGCGAACTGGGCAACGCCTTCAGCGAGCTGGTCGACCCCGACGACCAACGACGCCGCTTCGAGGCGCAGGCCGCGGCACGCGCCGCCGGGGACGAGGAGGCCATGGCCGTGGACGAGGACTACCTCCGCGCCCTGGAGTACGGCCTGCCTCCCACGGCCGGACTCGGGCTCGGCATCGACCGAATGGTGATGCTGTTGACAGACATGGCCAACATCCGCGAGGTCATCGCCTTCCCCACCCTGCGCCCCGATCGCTGACCGCCGGCCTCCGTCGGCTCCGCCCGGGCGCAGGTCTTCACAGGTCCCTAACAGGTCGATCAGCCGGCCAT
>DATGGF010000451.1:0-2382 GCA_035308625.1 Acidimicrobiales bacterium
GAGCTGGCCGTCGATCACCGACGTGAGGTGGAAGTTGTACGTGGTGCCGGCGGGTAGAGCCGCGACGATCTCGCGCTCCACGGCGGGCACGTCGGCGGTGCCGTGCTGCAATGCGAGCTGGTACGTGGTGAATCCCGCGCCGTTGGAAAGAAGGTGTCGTGTAAGTGTGGGTGTGAGGACGACATACGACAGAGCCTGGTCGACCTCGTCGTGGACCACGTCGGTGCTCACCGCGGCGATGCCGACGAGCCGGGCTTCGAAGCGGAAGTACGGCGGAGAGACGGGGATCCCGTTGGACCCGACGGTCGTCGTCTGGTCGAAGGTGAAGGCGCCCATGGCGAACGTCTGGCCCACGTGCCAGCCGAGCAGCTGCGCCGCCTTGACCGTGGCCACCATCTCACCGAGGCGCCGGGGGTCGGCCAGCCGCCCCTGGTCGGGAACCATCCGATCGATCGACGTGAACTCGCCGTCCACCCCACCGACCACGCCGACGGAGTTGTCGGCCATGGACGCAGGCATCGTCGCCTTCCCATGGGCGTCGAGCGGCAGCGCGAACATCGAGACGCTCGCCGTCACCCGCGTGACTCTCGGGAGATGCCGGAGCCGTCGGGTCAGTGTCGGGTCGTAGAGGCGAGCATCGATCGACGTCGTGGCGGCATCGGCGTTCAGCTGGACCTGAATGTCCGATGCCTTCGATGTCTCGAGGTAGGTAGGGAAAGCCGCCTGGGTCCGCCGGGCGCCAGTGATCGACCCCAGGGCCAGGCCTCCCACCAAGCCGATGAGGAGAGCGATCGTGGCGAGCTGACCCCACTGGCGTCGCAGGGTTCGGCGGGCCCGGTACCAACCGACCCTGAGCATCCGGTCCATTGTCTCGGACGATCCGGCTCCACCCAAGGAGGCGACCCGGTGGGGGCCTCGGGTGCCAGCACCCCCGGTGCCCTCAGGGTGACGGCACGCTCAATTCGGCCGTGCCGGTCACGTGGTCACCGAGCTCGGACGAGGCCCGGAACTCCACCTCGACGATGTCCTCCCCGTCGCCCCGGTGCACCGCGCTGACGGTGCCCTCGAAGCGCAGGGTGTTGCCGGGGAAGGCGGGAACGCCCAGGCGGATGGCCAGGCGGCGGACGATGGCTTCGGGCCCGGCCCAGTCGGTGAGGAAGCGGCTGCAGTAGGCCGTGTCGGAGAGGATGTTCGGGAAGATGTCCGGTGCCCCCTGCCCGTTGGCGTAGGCCTTGTCGTGGTGGACCGGCATGAAGTCGCGCGAGGCGATGGCGCCGGCCACGATGCGGGTGGCGGTGAGCGGGATCTCCATCGGCGTGATCGGGTCTCCGGCCTTCATGACGCCGGTGCCTCGGGGGCGAACTTGAGGATGCGGAAGCGCTGGCGGCCCACCGCTTCACCGTGCTGGTCGGTGTAGGTGGTGACCCAGGTGACGAACCGCCCCCGTCCCAGCCGGGTGCGCTTCTCGGGGGAGATCGACTCGATCACGGTACGGCCCGTCACCCGGTCGCCCACATGGAGATAGCGCAGGATCTCGAACTCCGAATCGGTGGCCAGTGTCGCCGTGAGCCCGGCGTCGTCCAACGCAGCCAACGGACCTGTCTCGTCGGTCTCCACCGGAGAGCCCCCGCGCTCGGCGATGCCGGTGATCTTGGGCGTGGCCATCGTCCAGGTCTGGAGCATGAGCGGGGGCGCCACGATCGCCCCGTGACGCGACCGCGCCGCGGCGTCGGCGTCGATGTAGACCGGGTTGGCGTCCTCGAAGGCGGCGACCCAGTGCCGGATCATGGGCAGGTTCACCTCGTCCGGCGCCGTCTGCTCCCCGCGCCCGACCGGTTGGCCCACCAGATGGGCGAACGCGTCGTCGGTCGTCATCTCGTCCATCGGCCACCCCCGGCCCGTCCCCGCGGATGGGGCCGCGGGAGCCTATCCGTGCCACCATGAGGGCGATGGTGGAGCTGCGGGGGAACGTGGCCGTGGTGACCGGCGGCGCGGCCGGGATCGGCCGCGGCATCGTGCATGCGCTGCTCGAGGAAGGCGCGCGCGTGGTGGTGGCCGACGTCGAGGGCGCCGTGCTCGATCGTGCCGTCGACGAGCTCGGGAAGTTGGGTGAGGTGCGAGGTGTGCGCACCGACGTATCCGATCCCGCGTCGGTCGAGGCGCTGGCCGAGGACGTGTACTCGCGTGAGGGCGCCTGCCATGTGCTGTGGAACAACGCCGGCGTGACTTCGGGCGGCGGCGGCAACCCGTGGGAGCAGGAGGCCAACGACTGGCGCTGGTGTTTCGGGGTCAACGTCTTCGGCACGGCCAACGGCGTGCTCGCCTTCGTGCCCCGCATGTTGCACAGCGGCCAGCCCGGTGTGGTCGTGTCCACGTCCTCGG
>DATGGF010000452.1:0-5348 GCA_035308625.1 Acidimicrobiales bacterium
CGCCGCTTGGCCCGGCGTCGCCCGCGCCGCGCTGGCGCCAACCGCATTGGCGGCCACCGCCCTGGTCGCCCTGGTGTCGGTGCCTGCTCCCGTGGCCCAGGCCGCCGCGGGGCCGGGGAGCGCCACCGGGTCCGACGTCCCGGTGGCGGGGAGTGGCGGGCTGGGCCGCCAGGTTCCCATCACCCTCCTGGGCGGCCGGGTGCCCTCGGCGCGCTCACCCCTGCGGGTACTCCTCGTGGGCGACTCCGTGATGCAGACCGAGAGCCCCGCCATCAGGGCCGCCCTGGAGGCGACGGGGGCGGCGGTCGTCGACACCGCGGCATTTCCCGGCTGGGGGCTCTCCAGCGACCCCACCTGGCCCACGACGTTCCCGCCGTGGTTGGCGCGGTTCCACCCCGACTTGGTGGTGGGCATGTGGAGCTGGGATGACAACCTGGCGCTCGACAACCCGACGGGCTATCGAGCCGAGCTGAGCCGGTTCGTCCGCTTGCTGCTCCACCCCGGCCATGGGATCCCGGGGGTTTCGGGAGTGCTCTTCCAGCAGTTCCCGCCGCTCATCGCCGTACCGGGCACGGCCACCGCGGTTGTCTCCGAGAATCGGCGACGCGACGGAGCGTTGGCCTGGAGCCGCGTGACGTCTACGCTGCCGCCGTTGTTCCCCGGACGAGTGCAGTACCTGCCGCTCGCCCCCTCGGTCGAACTCGACGGCCGCTTCGCCATGTGGCTGCCCCCACTGACCGCGCCCCATGCCCCTCCGGCCCAATGGATCAGGGTCCGCATGATCGACGCCACCCATTTCTGCCCGGCTGGCGCGGCCCGCTACGCCGACGCCCTGCTCACCGACCTCCAGTCCGAGCTACACCTGCCTGCGGCCGCCCGGTCATGGTGGTCCGGATCCTGGACGAAGAACGCGTATTACCGCGCCGCCGAAGGGGACTGCCCCGCCGACCACCCACCGGCCTGACCGCCCTTCGGCCTGCCGCGCAGGTCGCGCCGCGGGCCCACTGGTTCAGGCGGCCGGCCCTGCCAGGGTCTCCGGCTCGCGCCGGCGCCGGGCCCGCTCCCGGGCCAGCTCCTGTAGGCGATGCTGCGCGCTCACGTCGAACCGCCGCTCCACCCGCGTCCACGTGCCGTCGGCCGCGAGTGTCCAAGCGTTGGTGTCGTCGGCCAGGTTCAGCTCGAGCACCTCGAGCACGCGGGCCTGGAGCTCGGCGTCGGTGACCGGGAAGAGCGCTTCGATACGGCGGTCGAGGTTGCGCTCCATGAGGTCCGAGGAACCGAGCAACAGGGTCAAGGGACGACCGGCGGTGCCGCCGAAGCGGTAGATGCGCGAATGCTCGAGGAAACGGCCCACGATCGACCGTACCCGGATGGTCTCCGACATCCCGGGTACACCCGGGCGCAAGCAGCAGACGCCGCGCACCACCAGGTCGATGGGTACGCCGGCGACCGACGCCCGGTACATGGCGTCGATGATGTCCGGGTCGGTGAGGCCGTTCACCTTGATGGAGATCCGGCCCTCGCTCCCCATGGCCGTCTCGGCCTCGATCAGCTCGAGGATGCGGCCCCGCAGGGCCACCGGCGCCACCACCAGCTTGCGGTAGCGGGCGTACCGGCTGTAACCGGTCAGGAAATTGAACAGGTCCCCCACGTCGGCGCCGAGGTCGGGATCGCCCGACAGCAGGCCCAGGTCCTCGTACTGCCGGGCCGTGCGCGGGTTGTAGTTGCCCGTACCCAGGTGGACGTAGCGACGGATGCCGTCCACCTCGCGCCGCACCACCAGGGCGGCCTTGGAGTGGGTCTTCAAGCCCACCAAGCCGTAGACCACGTGGACGCCTGCCTCTTCCAGGGCCCTGGCCCACAGGATGTTGGCCTGCTCGTCGAAACGAGCCTTGAGCTCGACCACCGCGGCCACCTGCTTGCCCGACTCCGCCGCGGCGATGAGCGAGGCCACCACCGGGCTGTCCCCCGAGGTCCGGTACAGGGTCTGCTTGATGGCGAGCACGTCCGGATCGGCGGCCGCCTGCGCCATGAACGACTCGACCGACGTGGTGAACGAGTCGTAGGGGTGGTGCACGAGCACGTCGCGCTCACGCAGCACGGCGAAGAGGTCGGCCGGCTCGTTGCCGGCATTGGCAAGCGGAGGCGGGGTCATGGGAGCCCATGCCTCTTCGTGCAGGTCGGGCCGGTCCAGCGAGTACACGGCCCACAGGCCACCGAGGCCCAGGGGCGCATCGCTCACGAACGTGTCGCCGGGACCGAGGTCGAGCTCGCGCATGATCAGCTCGCGCATGTCGGGGCTCATGGCCGACGCCACCTCGAGGCGAACGGCGCGGCCGAACCGGCGCCGGCGCAGCTCCATCTCGATGGCCGACAGCAGGTCGTCGGCTTCGTCCTCCTCGATGGCCAGGTCGGCGTTGCGCGTCACCCGGAAGGCGTAGTGCTCCCCGATGACCATGTCGGGGAAGAGCTTGGCCAGATGGGCGGCGATTATCTGCTCCAGGGCCACGAAGCGTTCGCCGTCGGGCATGACCACGAAACGGGGCAACAGCGGCGGCACTTTGACCCGGGCCACGCGCTCCTCGCCCGACACGGGGTCGCCCACCCGCACGATCAGGTTCAGCGACAGATTCGAGATGTAGGGGAAGGGATGCCCCGGGTCCACCGACAGCGGGGTGAGCACCGGGAAGATCTGCCGCTCGAACACGTCGACCAGATAGCTGCGGTCGTCGTCGTCGAGCGACGACCAGTCCGAGAGCCGGATGCTGGCGGCGGCCAGCTCGGGGGCCACGTGCTCGACGAAGATGCTGCTCAGGCGGGCCATGAGCTCGGTCACCCGGGCGGCGATGGCCCACAGCGTCTCGCTCGGGCGCAGTCCGTCGGGAGAACGGGTGCGCAGACCGGCGTCGATCTGGTCCTTCAACCCGGCGACGCGGACCTGGAAGAACTCGTCGAGGCCTTCGGAGAAGATGGCCAGGAACTTCACCCGCTCCAACAGCGGCACGGAGCCGTCCTCGGCCAGATCGAGCAACCGGGCCCCGAACTCGAGCCACGACAGCTCACGGTTCGTGAAGCGGTCAGGCCCGGTGGGCGCGACGGGAGGCGCCTCCGGCGCGGCGAGCACGTCGTGAGGCGCGCCGCCGTTGGGCACGGCTAGAGAGGGCGCACCGGCGCGGCGCGACACAGATGTCGAGCGCTCCACACGTCGAGCGTACCCCCGGGGGGCCGCCGGCAGGAACGCCACCAGCTCCCAGGCCGGTTGCGACCCCGACGGTAGGCTGGCTCTTCGTGGCCGCCCTGCGACGTCCGCCCGGCTCGGAGGCCCCCAGCCGGCGCCGTGGCCCCAACCCCCGTCGCCGCACCGAGCTCGGCCTGCTCATCTTCGGCTCGCTCATCGTGGTCACGTGCTACGTGATCGCGGCGGTAGGGACGACGTCGCGCATCCCTCCCGACCTCGGTGGGTTCCTGGGCATCGTGTTGGGACTCGCTGCGCTCGGCCACATCGCCAACCGGATCTGGGCGCCCGACGCCAACGCGGTCGTGCTCCCTCTGGCCGAACTGCTGAACGGCCTCGGCTACGTGATGATCGCCCGCATCGACCCGCACTTCGCCCGCCTCCAGGCCGGCTGGACGGCCATCGGCATGGTGGCCTACGTACTCACCCTGGCGTTCGTGCGTCGCTCGCGTGACCTCGACCGCTACCGCTACATGCTGCTGCTGGCCGCGGTGGGCCTGATGCTGGCGCCTCTCATCCCGCACGTCGGTAGGGACATCGGCGGCGCCCGTCTGTGGGTCTACATCGGGCCCCTGAACGGCCAGCCGGTCGAGCTGGCCAAGATCGCCCTGTGCGTCTTCTTCGCCTCGTACTTCACCGAGAAGCGGGAGCTCCTGGCCACCCCCACGATCCGCATCGGGAACCGCCTCGTGCTCGACCCCCGGCCGCTCGGCCCCATCCTCCTGGCCTGGGGCTTCGCCATGCTGGTGCTTGGGGCCGAGCGCGACATCGGATTCGCCCTGCTGATCTTCGTGCTCTTCGTGGGCATGTTGTGGCTGGCGACCGGTCGGGTGGCGTGGCTCGTCTTCGGCCTCGTCCTCTTCCTCGTCGGAGCCATCGTCGCCGCGCACATGTTCTCGCAGGTGCACGTGCGCGTCACCGGCTGGCTCAACCCGTGGCCGCACACGGGAACCAACGCGGGCTACCAAATCGTGCAGGGGATGTACGCCTTCGGCAACGGCGGCCTGACCGGCACCGGACTCGGGTACGGCTTTCTGGGACCCAACTGTCCCCACGCGGCCATCCCCGCCGTGTGCACCGACTACATCTTCGCCGCCTTCGGGGAGGAGATGGGCCTCCTCGGTACGACCCTGATCGTCTTCGCCTTCGTGCTGTTGATCGGCGCGGGCATGCGCATCGCCCAGACCGGACGCTCCGAATTCTCCAAGATGGCCGCGGCGGGACTGACGCTGATCATCGGCCTGCAGGCATTCGTCATCATGGCGGGCATCGTGCGGCTGCTCCCGCTCACCGGGATCACGCTGCCGTTCATGGCCTATGGCGGGTCGTCGTTGGTGGCCAACTACATGCTCATCGCACTACTGATGCGAATATCCGACGAAGGGGAGCATTCGCTGTCGGCCCAGGCCACGTCGACCCGTCTGGGCGCCGCCTCGTCGGCCGTACCGGCCTGATGCGAGCAGGTCGGTAGGGCCCGATTCAGTCGGGGGTTGATTCGGCCGGTGCCGGCTCAGCCGGTTCGGGTTCCGGCGTCAAGGCGGCCTCGGCCGCCAGAGCGGCGGCGGAAACCTGGTCCCCATAGGGTTCGAACAACCCCTCGGCCACTGTCATCACAGTGGGGAGCCGCCGTCGCAACACGAGGGCGATTCCGTCCGACGGGCGGCACGGGACGACCTGACGCCCACGCGGCCCGGTCGTCTCCAGCTCGGCCAGGAATGTCCCTCCCTGGCGAGTCGTGATGCGTAGTGCCACCACCTCCACGCCGTGACGATCGAGCAGATCGGACATGAGCTCGTGCGTGAGCGGGCGCGGCGTCTCCAGCGCCCGCCAGGCATAGGCGATGGCCGAACCCTCGGCTAGACCGACGGGGATCCGCAGCGTCCGCCACGGGGCTTCCACCTCGGTGAGGAGGATCTGGGGATGCGGCGAGGGCAACTCCATCTCGACACCGGACACGGTGACGACCCGCCACAGCGCGCCGGCGCTGTCCGGGCTGTCAGGTAGTGCCGGGTTGTCCGTCATCGCTGGTGGCGGAGCTCGACCGAGAGCACGATCCCCACGGCGGCGAAGAAGGCGACGGTGGCCGACCCTCCATAACTCAGGAACGGGAGCG
>DATGGF010000453.1:0-3912 GCA_035308625.1 Acidimicrobiales bacterium
GCCAGTGCCGACACGGCGGCGGCGTCCTCGGCTGCCACCGTGTCGAGCTGCACCGGGACGCCGGCCACCCCACCCGAGGCGTTGGCCTCGGCCAGTGCCTTCTGTGCCGCCTGGGTGATCTCGGCACCGTCAGCGGATGCAGCCCCTTCGGTTGGCACCACCACGGCGAGGCGGAGCGGTGCGATTGCCGGTGTCAGGGGGCCGTGCCCGGTGCCGTCGTCTGGGGTCGAGGCGACGCCTGGGCGAGTGCCGGCGGATGTCTTCGTCGCGGAGAGCCCGAAGAGCGCCAGCCCCTCGCCGGAGCGGGATTTCGGCACGTCGGCCGACGGATCCTGGGGATCGTCGGGCGCGGCCGACGCCGTCGTCGGGGCCACCTGGCGCTGATGGGAGCCAAGAGCGGAGGCCTTCGGAGCAGAGCCATGGGCCCGCGCCACACCGGCCAGCACCGGGACGAGGGCGGCGGCGAGGAGCAGCAGCACCGGCAGGGCCACCAACACCGGTGCCGAGACGTGCCGGCGCGTTCTGGCCTCCGCCACGCCGGCTTCGGGGGCCGCCGCTGCCTCGGTCCCCAGGCCGCTACGGACAGCCAGACGGATGCGCGACAGCGAGTCGAGATAGCCCAGGCATTGCGGGCACGACGCCAGATGACCGTCGAGCGAGTCCGGGGCTTCACCGTCGAACCACCGCTGGAGCTGCATACGGCTGGGATGCCGTCTCGCGTTGTCCATGGTGGTATCTCTCGTGACTCGACCAGTCGTCGGTGGGCGGACGCCCTATCCGGCCAGGCGCCGGGCCAGCTTCTTGCGCGCCGCGTGCAGGCGGGACATCACGGTGCCCACGGGAATGTCCAGGGCCAGGGCGATCTCGGCGTAGCTGAGGCCCACCATCTCCCGGAACCAGAGCACGTCCCGCAGGTGGGCCGGCAACCGGCGCACGTGCGCGCCGAGCGCAGCCGCCTCGGCGCGGCGCAGGACCAACTCCTCGGGCTCCGGGTCGGGATCGGGTTGGTCGACGGCGGCCGTTGCCGGCGCCGCACTCGCGTGGGCCATGCGGCGGTCGAGGCAGCAATTGCGGACCACCTGTCGGGCCCACGCGTCGAGGCGACAGTCTTCGGCGGTGCCCCAGGCCCGCCACATGCGCAACCACGCGTCCTGACAGGCGTCCTCGGCCGACGCAGGCCCGGCGACCACCACGGCGTACCGCAGGAGACTCGGCGCACGGGACCGGTAGAAGTCCTCGAACGCCGTGCCCGTGGCGACCGTGCTGCCGCTCATCCCCCGCTCCTCCTTGGCTCCCGTGAAATCGCGCCGTCCGTGGCCGGACAACCGCGAGGACACGGCGGAGCCGTATTCAGGGAGAACAGACGGGTCACCGCCTTCTGGCGGGTGGACCAGCCCCTTCCGGGTGGCAACGTCGGGGCGATCGGACGGCCGGAAGAAAGCGCGAATAGGCCCGAGACTCCGGAGGTCAGTTGGGGTGCTGGGGGTGCAGGGCTGTCGTGGGGGATGTGGGGAGGACCGGGCGTATGACGCCGTCCGAAAGGGCGAGCACTGCGACGGGGGCGCGGGCCGTGAGCCTCGGCGCGCCCGGGTGCCGCTCGGTCTCCACGCCACCGACCCTGCGCCCCAGGTTTCCCGGTGGCGGGAACCGCGGTGCCGCACTCGGCACCGCCGACCCAGGTGGGTCCAGCGGCGGCGACACCGGTGAGCCTCCGGCAGCCGGACTCGGCGGACCTGATCCCTGGGGAGGTGTCACGTCGACATCCGACGACGTGACGGGGTCGGGCTCCGGCGCACGACGAGACATCGGTGCGCCGCCCTGGACTTCCCTGGCCCTATTCGTCCCGCCCACCCCAGATCTGCGCCCCGTGCCGTCGTCGGTGGTTCGCAACGCGGTCTGAGCCCCCGCGTCGCCGCGGCTCGCCGAGACCCCACCGGCAGCCCACCCCACCAAGACACCGACTGACGGCGCGGCGGCGCAGGACCGCCCACGCTCAACCTCGGACGAGCACCAGCTTTCCGAGCTTCGCCCCTTCGCCGAAACGCGTATATGCCGCCTCGGCTTCGGCCATCGGATAGGTGGCCGCCAAGACCACCCGCACGGTTCCCGACCCGAGGAGGGGCACCACCTGCGATTCCGTGGCCCGAACGACGAGCTCCTTCTCGGCATGACTGCGGGCCCGCAGCGTCGACCCGCGCACCTGCGCCCGTCGTCCCATCAAGGCCAAAAGGTCGAGCTCGACCCGTCCGCCGCCGCCGACCCCTATGACAGCCATGCGGCCTCCGGTGCCGAGCGCTTGCAACGACGCGCCGAAACCCGGACCTCCCACGAGCTCCAGCACCACGTCGAAGGGCCCGAGCTCGACGGCGCGCTCGGGGTCGTCGGCGTGCCGGGCTCCGAAGGCTCGCACCGCGTCGTGGAGCTCGGGGTGGCGAACCGACGCGACCACGTAGGCCCCGGCCGCGGCGGCCAGCTGCACCGCCGATGTGCCGACGCCACCGGCCGCACCGGTGACGAGCACGCGCTCACCCACCGACAGCCCGCACTGGATGTGCAGCGCGTCGAACGCCGTGCAGTACGCCTCGGGGAAGCCACCGGCTTCGTCCGAGCCCACCCGCCGGGGCACGGCCATGGTGTGGGCTTCCTCCACCACCGCCAGCTCCGCCTGGGCCCCGCCGCCCACCAGTGCCATGACCCGCTCGCCCTCGGCAAACCGGGACGTGCCCGGCCCGCAGGCCACCACCTTGCCCGCCAGCTCCATGCCCGGGATGTCCGGCGGGACCCCAGGGGGCGCCGGGTAGAAGCCGGCCCGCTGGATCAGATCGGCGTTGTTGATCCCGGCCGCCTCCACCGACACGAGGAGCTGACCGGGCCCGGGCACCGGGTCTGGGTGCTCGGCCCACTCCAGGGCGCCGTCGACGATGGTGACGGCGTGCATCAGCTCTCCATACCCAGCCGGCCCGGCGGTGGCAACAGCATCAGGAGTCGCGCCGGTGGAGCAGACCGCCACGGCCGGCGCGCCGGCGCCGGACCTTGCGGCCGATGATCAAGCCGGCGACGGTGCCCGCCACCAGACAGGCCACCACCACGTAGATGAGGCGGGGGTGGGCGGTGAAGAACCAGAACCGCACTTTCACCGGTTGGGCGTTCTCGACCACGAACGACACGGCCACCACCAGGGCAACCACCGCGCCGACAGCACGCGCGATGCGCCGTCGCCGGGCTTCCTCCAGCTGACCTTCGTCCTCGGCGCCGGTGTCGGCCGGCTGGCGCGGGCTCATCATTCGACCCCCATGTGGCCCCGGTCCCACAGCTTGATGCCGCCGAGGAGCCCGGCGGTGTTGTCGACGATCGTCACATCGGAAGCGATCGAGCCGGCCACCCGCTTGGAGTTCCCTCCGCCGATGTAGCAGTGGTCGAAGAAGCACAACGCCCGCAAGGTGGCGACGGCCTTGCGCACCCGGCGGTTCCAGCGCGTCGTCCCCACTTGCTTGCGGGCTCGCTCGCCCAGCTGGTCGTTGTAGGTCTCGTCCTTGTGCAGCGGATGGTGGGCCAGCTCGAGATGGGGCATGAGCTGACCCTGGTAGAAGAACGCCGTTCCCACCCCGGTGCCGAGCGTCACCACCAGCTCGAGACCCTTTCCCTTGACCACCGCCGCGCCCTGGACATCGGCGTCGTTGGCCACCCGGGTGGGCTTGCCCAGTCGTCCGGCCAGCGCGTCGGCCAGGGGAAACGACGACCACTGCGTGACGAGATGGGGATCGACGTCGGTCCCCGGCCCGTGCACCGTGACGAAATGAGGGGCCGAGAGGACGTGCCCGGCCCGCACCATGCCGGGGAATCCGGCCGCCACCCGGTCGTACGCGGGCAGCGGGGCGACCAAGGCCACCAAGTCGTCCACCAGGGCGGGGG
>DATGGF010000454.1:0-11361 GCA_035308625.1 Acidimicrobiales bacterium
CAGGGCGTAATTCCAATTCCACCCGTACAGAGCAGGACGCCCGATGAGCGAGTTGAGGCTCGTCCCGAATATCACCGTGGCCACCACGACGAGAATGGCCAGCGACGCCCCCAATATGGCAGAGCGAACCGGAACGGCGTCGGCCGGCGCCCCCGGCTCCAACGCGAACCTCACGCCGCTCATGGCGGGAGCCGGCAAGGCCAAGGAGCCCGCCACCCGTGCCGCGGCCGATGGCCGGGACGCCAATTGGCGTTGCCGCTGTACCCGGGCTGGTGCCCTGCGCAGCGCCATCCCCACCGCGACGATCGACAGGACCAACATCAGGGCCAGTGACCCGAGGCCGAGCACCGTCCAGTCCCATCCGTAGGAGTAGGGGTATACGGGACGAACAGGCCCG
Organism: Acidimicrobiales bacterium; assembly: GCA_035308625.1. Classification (GTDB taxonomy): domain Bacteria; phylum Actinomycetota; class Acidimicrobiia; order Acidimicrobiales; family UBA8190; genus DATGGF01. The sequence goes on from DATGGF010000454.1 coordinate 398, forward strand.
AGGGGAAACAGCGGCGAGATCAGGAATGCCACCACCGAGGCGAGCCCGGCCCCGACACCCACCGCCGCCACCGGCCCGGTCACCGCGTCCGCCGCGGTGGCGGAGGGCCCGGCACCGAGCGCCCGAAGTGTCTCGAACTCGGTGGCCTGGTTGCGTTGCTGGCGTCCGATGATCTGGCTCACGATGACCAGGGCGGCCAGAGCGGTCAAGGCGCCGAACACGGCCAGGGCGATCGACTCGGGCTCGATGGCTCGCTCGGCCAGCCCAACCGCGGGCGCACCAGTGCGGAACCCCACGGCGCGCAACAGTTGGCTCGGGAGCACTCGCGACAGCTCCGACTCGACGTCGCCGATATGTCCGGGGACGACTCGGAGGGAGCTGTACGAATAGGTCGCACAGCAGGCATCGATACGGCGAGTGAGAGCCGGAGTGGTAAGCACCTCGGCGGTCCCCGCCGCGTCGTAATCGTCGTTGAGCACGTCCGCGGGGAACACGGCGAGGCCGACGATGTGCAACGGCGCGCGCGCCACGTCCGGAGGGTTGTCGGCCGGTGAAAGAAGCTGGGCGTCGGAGTTGAGGGTGACCGTGATGGTCGAGCCGACGTGGATGCCGAGCTCCCTTCCCGCTTGCGCGTTCATCATCGCTTCGCCCGGGTTGGCCGGGTCGGGCAGCCGCCCGGAGACCAATGTGACGCGGTCCTGCGTGAAGTACTCGCCCTCGACGGGACCCTCCAGAGACGCAGGCTTGGCACCGGCCCCGACACGGACGCGGGCGCCGAGTATCTGGTCGATGTTGGCGTCGAAGCCGACCACCGTCTGCTGGCTCTCGACATAGGGCAAGGCAGCGAGACGGCGTTCCGAGGAGGGCAGGTACCCCTGGGTCTCGGCCGGGCCCAGGGCCGGGTTCAAGAAGGCGGTGAACACCTGGAGATCGGCCGGCTTGGTGCTGGCCAGATACACGGGGTAGGACGACTGCGTCCGCCGAGCCCCGGCCAGGGATCCGAGCGCGACACCGCCCACCAGTCCCAAGAGCAGCACGATCGCCAAATACCCGCCGCGCCGATGGCGGAAGGTGACCCGGAACCGAAACCATGCCGGCTCGAGCGCACCCCGCACCCCGGTAGCGTCGCCCATCGCGTCCCGGATTCCAAGCGAGTCAGCAGGCACGAGGACCTCGTGCCAGCACCCCCAACCAGCGGAGCTATCCCGTCACCGCCTGAGCGCGATGTCCAGATAGGAGTAGAAGAACCCGTTGGGGACCTCGGGGGCCAAGCTCCTGATGAAACGCAGATAGCGCCCATCCCGGGTGTGGCGGCGCCAACGGGGCAGATCCAGGTACTCGTGCAGACAACCCGCCACCGGGAGCTGTGGGGCCGGAATGCCGAGGGCGAGGACGAAGTCGTGAAAGCTCACTCCCCTCCCCCAGCGAGCGAAAGGTACGTCGTCGACTCCATCGACCGGCCCGGAGTTGTAGTACGTCCTCGGCGTGTACGACGCGTACCGTCGGGCGACGTCATCGGGCAGCCAGTGGAAGAACGGCGTCATGGCCGTGTGGTCATCCAGGTACCAAAGTCGGTTCGGCGTCTCGATCACCACCAGGAGCCCGCCCGGGTCGAGTAATTCCCAAGCCATGCGAAGCGACGCCATCCTCTCGTCGAAGGTCATGTGCTCGAGAGCGGCGAAGAAGACGATGACGTCGTACTCGCCGCGCCTCACGTGTGCGCTCAGGGTGTCCGAGTTCATGGCCTCGAAGCGCACATCGGTCAGCCCGGCCAACTTGCATCTGATGGCGTTGACTCGAAGGAACCGCTCGTTCACATCGGTGGCGAGCACAGTCGCCCCCTGTTCGGCCATCGCCACGGTGGAGGCGCCGTCACCGGCGCCGATCTCGAGGACCCGGCTGCCGTCGAGCGACTTGAGGTGGTCCAGCCAGGGGATGACCGTGGCGCGGTTGCGATCCAGGCGTTCGACAAGATGATCGCGGCAATCGGCCTTCCCGGTGTCGGTGGCGAGGTATTCCTCGACGTCGCCGAATTCCTCGGTCTGCGCTCCGAAGTAGTCCTCCTTCAGGGCCACGAGCAGCTGCTCGATGCTCGCCTCGTCGAACACGACATGACGGGCTTGCAACTCGTCGGGCACACCGTGGCTCGAAGGGGCAAAGGTCACGCCACGGGCCCGGGCCATATCGGTGATCCGAGTCCGCAGGGGACCGGGGGGAAGCAGACTGTCGCCCCACGAAATCGCGCTGGCCCGCAAACGGTCGATGATCGGCATGGCTCGTGTCGAGGCTCGCGCTAAGGCCGAGACGAGTGCCATCCACAAAATTGAGGGCGGGCGGCCCCATGTGGCGTTGGATCGCCGGGCCCGGTGAGGTGCTGGATCGGGCCGGCGTCAACGGCCGGTGCGGGCCAATCCGTGCCTGGTGAGGCGGTCAAGCCGTTTGGCCGGCGGGCCGATAACCGATACATGTCCGAGGTCTCGCCAGGGCAGGACCCGCCGCGCTCGACGGCGCCCGGCTCCGACCTCCTGGCCGGGTTGGCCGACCAGCTCCCCGACGCCCTGGTGGTCATCGACTCCCAACTGCGCTTGCGGTGGGCCAACCAGCAGGCGCAGATCGTCTTCGGCCGATCGCTGGCCGACCACCTCGGCTTCACCTGCACCGAGCTCGTCCACCCTGACGACCTGGAGCTCGCGTTGCGGTCGATGGGCACCATCCAGGGCAAGGACGTCGGCGCCCCCATCGAGTTGCGCGTCCGCACCTCCCGGGGTTGGGTGCTCGTCGAGCTGGTGGGCCGGCCCACGCTCTGGCAGGGCGACGAGGCCGTCGCCCTCAGCATCCGGGACCTCACCGCCCGGCGGCGATTCGAGCTGGCGCACGACGACGACGCCCGCTTCCGGTCGCTGATACAGCACGCCGCAGTGATCACCATGCTCGTGTCCCCGGGCGGCGTGCTCGCCTCGGTGTCGGGAGCGCTCACCCGGCAATTGGGCCACGACCCTGAGCTGGTGGAGAACCGCCGGCTGGCCGAGATCGTCGACCCGAATGACCATCGGACGCTGGCGGTGGGCATCGCTCGGGCCTCCCAGGGGGACAGCACGTCGAGCTCGGTGACCATCGAAGTCGGCATGCGACGCCACCAAAGCGACGACACCGTGCCCTACGAGCTCACCATCGTGAACCTGCTCGACGACCCGACCGTCGCCGGTCTGGTCGTCACCGCCCGCGACATCACCGACCGCAAGACGGCCGAGCGCGGGCTCCACGATGCGCTGTCGCTGCTCACCGCCACCTTGGACTCCACGGCCGACGGCATCCTCGTGGTCGACCGCGAAGGGAAGATGACGAGCTACAACGGGCGATTCATCGAGATGTGGCGTCTGCCTCCCGCCGTGGTATCGGCCCGGGACGACGCCATCGCCATTGAGTTCGTGCTCGAACAACTGACCCGGCCCAAGGACTTCGTGGCCAAGATCGAGGAGCTCTACGCCCATCCCGAAGCCGAGAGTCGCGACACCCTCGACTTCAAGGACGGACGGGTCTTCGAGCGGTACTCCCGTCCTCAGCGCGTCGACGGGGTCGTGGTGGGACGGGTGTGGAGCTTCCGGGACATCACCGAACGCCGAGACCTCGAAGCCGAGCTGGTCCGGCGCGCCCTGCGCGACCCCCTCACCGGCCTGGCCAACCGGCCCCTTTTCGCCGAGTGCATCGAGCAGGGTCTGGCGCGGGTTCGACGCGACCACCGGCCGTTGGCCGTACTGTTCATCGACCTCGACCGCTTCAAGCAGGTCAACGACTCGCTCGGCCACAGCACCGGTGACCAACTCCTGGTCGAGGCGGCAGCCCGCATCCAATCGGCCGTGCGCGAGAGCGACCGGGTCGCCCGTTTCGGCGGAGACGAATTCGCCGTGCTGTGCGAGGACCTGGACTTGGAGACCGACGCGGCCGAGGTGGCCGATCGGGTGCTGAAGGCCTTCGAAGAGCCCTTCTACTGCGGCGAGCGCGTCTTCTACGTGAACACCAGCATCGGCATCGCGGCATCGTCGTCAGGGACCGAGACGGCCGAGATCCTGCTCCAGGACGCCGATGCCGCCATGTACCGGGCCAAGGACGCCGGGCGCGGCCGGTACGAGGCCTTCGACGAGACCATGCGGTACTGGGTGGCCAACCGTCTCGAGCTCGAGAGCGCCTTGCGCCAGGCCATCGCCCAGGACCAGCTGCGCGTCCACTACCAGCCCATCGTCGATCGATGCACGCTCGTCGTGCGCGGCTTCGAAGCGCTCGTCCGCTGGGAGCGTCCCGGCTATGGCTTGGTCAAGCCGGGCGATTTCATCACGGTGGCCGAGGAGACGGGCGTGCTCTTCGCCATCGGCGAGTGGGTGCTCCACGAGGCGTGCCGGGAGGCGGCGGCCTGGGCGGCACGCTGGCCCGACCACCGGCTGAATGTCGCCGTCAACGTCTCCAGCCGGCAACTCCTCCAAAGCGACATCGTCGAGGTGGTGCGCAGCGCGCTCACCGCCAGCGGGCTGGCCCCTGAGCGGCTGACGCTGGAGCTGACCGAGACCACGCTCATCGATGATGCCCTCACCGCCCAGCGCGTCATCATGACGCTGCGCGAGCTCGGCGTCAGGATCGCTCTCGACGACTTCGGCACCGGCTACTCGTCGCTCACCTATCTGCGCACGTTCCCGATCGACATGATCAAGATCGACGAGTCCTTCGTGCGGACGATCGACACCGAGCCCCAGACCGCCGCCATCGTGGCCGCCGTGAGCCAATTGGCCCGGGACCTCGGCATCGAGGTCGTGGCCGAGGGGATCGAGAAGCCCTCACAGCTCGAAGCGGTCGTCCGGCTGGGCTGCGACGGCCTGCAGGGCTTCCTCTTCTCCGAGCCCAGGCCGGCCGACGAGGTGGCCGAGCTGGTCGAGCCCATCGGCGCGCTCGACCGCTGGGCCGGGACGGTTCCGCTCGGCTCGTAGGGCGCCGACAGTGTCGGCACCGAGCCGGTTGCTTCAGGAACCCAGCGCCGCCATTCCCACCACGCGGGCGGCGAGAGGCTTGCCCCCCATGGAACCGTCGAAGGGCGCGTTGAAGGCGAAGAGCCCGCCGTCGGCCGCCACCTCCCAGTAGCCGCCGGTGGACGGGTCGCCCACCATCCCCACCATCGGCGCGGCGAGCGGCTTGCCCCCCATGGAGCCCTCGAAGGGGACCTCGAAGGCGAACAACCCGCCGTCGGCCGCCACCTCCCAGTAGCCGCCACCGGTGCCCGCGGCGATTCCCACCACCGGCGCGGCGAGGGGCTTTCCTCCCATCGACCCGTCGAAGGGCGCGTCGAAGGCGAACAATCCGCCGTCGGCCGCCACCTCCCAGTAGCCCCCGCCTCCCGGCGCGGCGGCGATACCCACCACCGGCGCGGCGAGGGGCTTGCCGCCCATCGAACCCAGATACGGGGCATTGAAGGCGAAGACACCGCCGTCGGCCGCCACCTCCCAGTAGCCGCCGGTGGCCGGGTCGGCGGCCATGCCCACGACCGGCGCGGCGAGGGGCTTGCCCCCCATGGACCCGTCGAAGGGCGCGTTGAAGGCGAACAATCCGCCGTCGGCCGCCACCTCCCAGTAGCCGTGGGGTGTGGGCGCGGGGGGACCGGGGAGGCCGGCGGAGCCGCTGAAGGCATGCACCTGGGTGCTCGACGGCGCGAGCAGCAGCCCGTCACCCACCGACGGCGTGGGGAAGCTGTTCGAGTTGGCCCCGATCGAGAGCTTCTGGCTCTGGGCGCCGGTCGAAGGGTCCAGCCCGTAGAGGAAGCCACCCCCGATCGACCACACCAGACCACCGGCCACGATGGGCGGATCGGTGTCCCCGGCCGAGCTGTGCCACGACACCGAGAGCGACGGAGGAGACGGTGCCGTGGCGAACGCCTCCACCCCTGACCGGCAGGCGACGTACACCGTGGTGCCCGACACCGCCTCACCGCCGTCGGCGTCGCTGCCACAGGCCGACACCGAGGTGAGCTGCCCACCGATGCCCCCCAGGTGCGCCTGGTTGAGGAGGTACGCGGTCTGCGACTTCCCCACCTGCACGACGGTGCCGTTGGACAGCAGCGCGGGCGCGGTGGAGCCGAGATCGGCGTCACCGGCGTTGTCGCTGTACCAGGCGGTGGGGGCGAAGTACTGGTCGAGCCCGAGCGACGGGCTCAGCTCGAAGACCGAATCGCTGAAGTCGTACGGATCGGAGGACGAGGTGTTCGACCCGTTGCCGGCCGCGGCCCAGATGTTGCCCGAGGCGTCGACCTCGGGCGCGGCCCCGCCCATCCACAGGGCCCCTTCGCGCTCGCCGGCGCCCGCGTCCACTTCGTAGAAGCGGGCGCTGCCGCCGGACTCCGGCACCGCCTCCACCCACCCGTGGTACGTCCCGCAGTCCCCGGCGTTGCCTCCGAAGCCGAAGATCACTTGGCCGTTGTCGAGGTTGAGACCGGTGCGCTGCAGCTGGGCGGCGGGGTCAGAGCCGGGTGGATCGACCACCTGGTCGAGGAGGACTGCTCCGCTATAGAGGTCGAGTCCGACCAGGTGGTGCACGGGCGCACCGCCCACCAGCTCGTCGGCCACCGCGAAGATCTCGCCCGCGCCTTCGTCCACCACCGGGGTGCCGGTGATGCCCACGGTCGGGCTGATGTTCCCGCAGGGGAGGTCACCCGACGGCACGGGCGTGGCCAGGTGGGTCGACCACAGGACCTGGCCACTATCGGCCGCCAGCGCGTACACGGTGTCGTTCTCGGTAGCGGCGAACACCCGTCCGGTCGCCTCGAGAGGTTCGCCGTACAGCTTCCCGTCGAGCACCGGCGACGTCCACGCGGCGGTCGGCGAGGTGAACGACACGCCCGAGGTGTCCACCCCGGTGCCCGCGGCCGACCCGTGGTACACGGTCCAGTCGGCGCCCGAGATCGATCGCGGCGAAGAAACAGTGGCTGCGCCCGACGGCGGGGCCGACACCGCGCCGGCTGACACCACAGCCAGGGCCGCCCCGGCGACCAGGACGGCAAGGCGCGCCGATCGGTGCCGGTGGGCCACCCCCGAGGGCCGCCCACCGGAGTGCCACGGAACGGGAACAGATCCGAAAACTCCGATCGGCCCATGGTGGCAGCAAAAGCCGGAGGCGGCCACACACCGGACGCGCAACACCACTTCCGTCGAGGGGCTACGTGGTCGGCGGGTTACGTGTAGGTGAAGAGGTCGGCGGCCACCGGCGGGCTCGGGCCGCCGGGCGTCGTGACCACGATGTGCGCGGGCCCCGGCGCGCCGGCGGGGGCCACGACGGTGAGCTTGGTCCCGCTTCCGTTCACGATCACCGACGATGCGGCGACGCTCCCGAAGTGCACCGACGTCACGCCACCGAAGTTGGTCCCGCTCACGATGATCTTGGTGCCGCCCGCACGCGGCCCGGAGCTCGGGACGATGCGGGTGACCACCGGGCCGTAGTCGAACAGGGAACCACTCGTGTCCCCGCTGGTGCCCGAGGGGCCGGTGACCGTGACGAAGACGACGCCGACCCCGGCCGGGGTCACCGCGGTGATCTTGGTCCCCGACCGGTTCACCGCGAAACTGCGCGCTGGGCTGGCACCGAAGAACACGCCGGTGGTGCCGGCGAAGCCCGAACCGGTGATGCTCACCCGGGTGCCGCCGGCCGCCGAGCCGAAGCCCTTCTTGACCAAGCGCACCGACGCGGGCACCGACCAGGTGAACGTGACGGAATCACTGGCGCCGTTGCCGTCCTTGGCCGTCACCACCACCGTGGACTTCCCCGACACCGAGGCCGATCCCGTGACCAGTCCCGAGGACGAGATGGACAAGCCGCCGGGGAGCCCCAGGGCGGCGAAGGAGAGGGTCTGGCCCGCGGTGGTGTCGGAGGCGGCGATCTGCACGCTGACCGGTTGCGCCACCAGGCTCGTCTGCAAACCCGGGTTGGTCACGGTGACCGGTGCCGGCGTGGTGGCCGGGCTGGCACACAGGTCGGCGGGCAGATGAGCACCGTTGGGTGTGCCGAGACCCGAGGCCATGTCGTAGTGCGACGTCGCCGGGTACGAGCCCGACTCGGTGCCCGTCATGTCGTTGTTCCCCGACGTGATGTCGTGGAACGCGGCGGGATCGCTGGCGGCCACCCCGTAGAGGTCGGGATTGGCGAACCCGACCGTGACGCCGTGGCACGCGCCCGACGCGTTGGTCAGGGCGACGAGGGCGGCCCACAACGGCGCCGCCGCGCTCGTCCCGCCGATACCGGTCCAGAAGCCGTCCCAGAACACGAGGTACCCCGAATTGCCGCCGGCCGACACCGCCGACACGTCGGGATCCTCCCGGCAGTAGTGACCGGCCGGGGCGGCGCACGGAGCCCCCGACGAATAGCCGTTGACGGTCCCCACCGACGGTGCCGCCCCGCTCTGGTACCCCGGCATGGCCCAGAAGCTCGAGATGCCACCTCCGCCGGCGCAGCAGCTGCTCGAGGGACCTTCGTTCCACACCGTCTCGGAAGGAGGTGGCCCGAGGGCCGACATGGTGGTGCCGCCCACGCCCGTGACATAGGGCTGGCTGCCCGGGTCGTCGACGGCCAGCCCGCCTTGGTCGGGGGCGCAGTCCTCGGAGCCCTGGTCGCCGGCGGCGGCGAAGAAGCTCTGGCCCTGGGCGGCCGCCTGCTGGAAGATCGTGGCCTCCGCCGCGGCACCGCTCTGCTGCTCGAAGGGCTCGCACAATCCCCACGACGTGGAGACGACCTTGGCCGAGTCCTGGCCCACGATGGCGTCGAGGAGATCGATGGAAGCGGCATCGGTGTTGGGGGCCTGGTACACCAGGATGCTCACCCGCGGAGCGAGCCCCAGCACGTCCTCGATGTCGAGGGCCGCTTCGCCCTGGCCCTTGCCCGATCCGGCCCCGCCGTCCACCTTCACATAGGACACCGCGGTGCTCGTTGCGTAGCACGACTGGTAGGCGGCGATGTCGGCGGGACTGTCGGGCTCGAACTCCACCAGGGCCACGGTCTGCCCGGCGCCCAGGTCACCGGCGCCGTAGAGGTTCGAGAAGCCGTAGGCCGACGCCAGCTGATCGGCCGTGAACACTCCCTGGGACGAGGCGTTGTCGACTGCGGTGCCGCACGGCTGCGGCCCGCCCGTCACCACATGCGGACGCGCCGCGGCGCCAGGCGCGCCGGCGGTCGAGGCCGCGGTGGCCCGCGACGTGAATTGGAAGAGATCGTCGAGACCGAGCACCGCCTGCACGTACGGCGCCGCCTGGGCCGAGACGCGGGGCGCCGCCGAGTTGGCGTAGGCCGTGCGGCCACTGCGCAATCGGAACTGGTGGAAGGTGGTGGCGAAGGCCCGCGACAACGCGGCCGCGGTGGCGTTCACGTGGAGGGCGAGGTGGTTGGCGCTCAGCGACCCCGGTGTGAGGCCGGCGGCGCGCAGCGCGCCCTTCACCGCGGTGATGGATGAGTCGGAGGGGCCGAAGAGGCCGGCGAATTCACCGGGGCCGAGATAGTGGCGGTACTGGCTCGAGCCCGGTGTCGACACGTCGTGGGCGAACTGCGCCAGGGCCGAGGGGTCACGTGGCGCCAAAGCCACCGTGACGTGGAGCACCGCATTGCCGTTCAGGGGCTCGAGGGTGGTCGCTCCGGCGGGCGACCGCGGCGCCGCCCCGATGCGCACCCCCTGTGCTCCGGCCGCCCCGGCCGGGGCCGGGCCCACCAGGACCGCGGCGAGCAGGCTGCCGACCAGGGCCATGGGGAGCAGGCGCAGCCGCCCTCCCCGCGGGGCGGTCTGGTCCATGCGAATCATCCGCTCCCCCCTGGGCCCGATTCCCCTAGGTATGGGGCACGAGCCTGGCGCCAGCCCTTCGAGGCAGGGTGCCGCCAGGGGTTGTCATGCGCCATCACCAATATTGGCGAACCGCGCTGCGTGGCCGCGCGGCGACTCAGCGGGTGATGCGCTCCCTGAGCGTCCCCAACCCATCGCCCGACAGATCGGCCAGCGCCGCGGCGCGCCCGGAAGCGGCCATGACGATGGCCTCGCCCGGCCCGGTGACCTCGGGCCCGTCGCCGCCCGACCAGTCGACGTCGGTGGCCACCAGCCGCAAGCCGGCCACGTTGCGCTTGGGGCTGAACATGGGGCTGCTCTCGGAGCGGGCGAGGTCGAGAGCCCGGCGCAGGCGATCTTCGGGGATCGTGCGGGCGCGCCCGGTGGGCCGGCGCATGTCCTGGTTGTGCACGAGATGGTCGAGGAAGCCGGCCCGAGCCGGGATCATCTTGGAGATCCCCTTGCGCGGGTGCGTGGCCATCATGATCTCCGTCCAGAAGCGGCGGATGTCGTCGGCGCCCTTGCCGGCGAAGAGCATGACCGACTCGGCCCGCGACGCCTTGGTGACGTTGAAGCCGTACTTGGCGATGCGGCCGAGCATGGCCCCCATGGGCACCGTGTGCCCGAGGCCCATGTGGCCGAGCACGTCACGGACGGCCCATCCCGAGCACAGGCTGGGGGCATCGAACTGGTCGTCGTCGAGCTCGGTGAGCAGCCCCCCGATGTCGTCCACCTCGGCCCACATCATCGTCATGTCGTCGGCCATGCCGTCTTCCCTCGGTTGGGATGTCACGTTCCAGTCACGTCCCTCGGTGCCATTCGCCGCCACCGGGCAGCGCAGATCACCATGGCCGAGGACCCCGCCGGGTGTGAGGGGAACACCCCAGGCTTCGGTGCCACCACACCCCCCACCTACCATCTCGCGGCGATGACGGTGGAGGTGACCTGGGTGGAGTACGGCCGGCCGGCGGCCGCGGCCCTGGCCGGGACCCTCGCCCGGGCCAAAGCGGGCGACCCGCTGGCGCCGGTGTGCGTGGTCGTGCCGTCGAACCACGTCGGCGTCTCCACCCGGCGGTTGCTCGCCTCGGGCACGGCCGGCCCGGTGTGCCCCGGTTCGAGCGGCATCGCCGCG
>DATGGF010000455.1:0-1787 GCA_035308625.1 Acidimicrobiales bacterium
GCTGAAGCAGCAGTACTCGAAAACGTGGACGACGATGAACGAGCGGCTCGAAGCCGCCGGGGTCTCGTGGAAGTGCTACGACAACCCGGCCTTCGACCAGCTCCGCAACGCCGTCGCCATCTCCAACAACAAGCTGTTCTACTTCAAGCAGTACGCCGACCCGACCACATCGATCCACCACAAGGCGTTCGGGTACGGGTTCCCCAACGACTTCCAGGCTGATGTCACGTCGGGGCAGCTGCCCAGCGTGTCGTGGGTCTTCTCGCCGCCCGGCCAGGACGAGCACCCGCCGGCGTCGCCCCAGGTGGGCGAGCACTTCACCAGCCAGGTCATCGACATCCTCTTCTCCAACCCGGCGGTGTGGGCCAAGACCGTGCTGTTCATCACCTACGACGAGAACGGCGGGTTCTTCGACCACGTGGCCCCACCCGTGCCGCCACGGGGGACGGCGGGCGAGGAATTCACGGTGTCGCCGCTCCCCTCGGACGCGCAGGGGATCACCCGCCCGATCGGGCTGGGGTTCCGGGTGCCCATGCTGGTGGTCTCACCGTTCAGCCGGGGCGGGTGGGTGAACTCGGACCGGTTCGACCACACGTCGATGCTGCGGTTCCTCGAGACGCGCTTCGGCGTCGAAGTGCCGAACCTCTCGGCGTGGCGCCGGTCGGCCACCGGTGACCTCTCGTCCACGCTCGACATGTCCGCAGCCGACACCTCGCTCCCGACGCTGCCGGTGCCCAGCGCCAACGACCCGGCGGTGGCGCGCGAGTGCCCGCCCCACGAGGTCGTCACGAACGTGCCGACCTACCACCCGCCGGCCAGCCCGCCGATGCCGGCGCAGGAGCCCGGGGCGGCCAAGCGCCGCGCCACGTCCTGCTGACTCATCCAGGTAGCGCACCGGCCCCGTAGTACCGGCTGACGGCACGCGAAGGCGGGCGCCGTCACGTCGGGCAGCGTCGGGCAACGTCGCGTCCGGTCGGGCCCCGTCGGGCCCGGTCGGTCACGTCGGGCGAGGAGGGCGAATGGCGATCAGCAGGCGGAAGTTCTTGCGCGACGCGTCGGTGGGCGCGGCGGCGGTGGGGACGGCGGCGGCGTGGGCGCCCGGCCTGGTCGGGCTGGCGGCCTCGGACGGGCCCGAGGTCTCGTCCGACGTTTCGTCGTCGGCCTCCTCGGTTGCGTCCTCGGTGGCCTCTGTCAACCCCCTCGGCCCCGTCGAGGGCCCGGTGGTGGCGCACGTCGTCGACGCGGCCAACGGCACCGTCGCCGTCTACCACGGCACCCAGGAAGTCATCGTCCACAGCCCGGGCCTGGTCAGCGCGCTGCACGCGGCGCTGCACTGACGCCGGCTCACCGAGAAGGAGCGGCTACTCATGTCATCGCACCGCGAAGCACCGGAGATCTCCAAGGACCCCGTCGCCGACAGCACGGACCTGTACGCGTGGGTCGACTCACCGGGCAAGGTGACCATCATCGCCAACTACCTGCCACTGGAAGCGCCGGCCGGCGGGCCGAACTTCTACGAGTTCGGTGACGACGTCATCTACGACATCAACATCGACCTGACCGGGAACGGCTACCCCTCGATGATCTACCGGTTCCGGTTCACGACCACGATCACCAACCCCAACACGTTCCTCTACAACACCGGCCCGATCACCTCACTGACGTCCGCCACTTGGAACCGGCGGCAGAGGTACAGCGTGTCGCTCGTCGACAGTGCAGGGAACGAAACGGTGCTCGGGAGCAACCTGCCGAGCCCGCCGGCCAACATCGGGCCGCGCTCGACGCCC
>DATGGF010000456.1:0-1535 GCA_035308625.1 Acidimicrobiales bacterium
GAACGGCCGTCGAGGGGGTCGACTACACCGTCCCGGCCGGCGAGATCACCGTGCCGGCCGGGCAGACGTCCCTGCCCGTGCAGATCGCCACCATCGCCGACGACATGGTCAAGCCGGACACGGTGCTGTTCGTAAGCCTGGCCACCAGCCCGGACTATCGGATCGGCTCGCCGAGTTCGGCGGCCACGTTCATCACCTCGACGAACGTGCCGATTCTCACCCTCACCGCCGGTGGCGGGGTGATCGGCGAGGGCGGGACGACAACCTTCACCATCACCGCCGATCAACCCCCGGTGAAGGACACGTCGGTCAGCTTCGAGGCCGTGGGCACGGCCCAGCCGGGCCAGGATTACGAGCCGCTGACGGGCACCGCCCTGCTGCGGGCCGGACAACGCCAGGTCGTCGTGGTCCTGCGGACCATCAACAAGGACGTGGTCTTCGAGCCGACCGACATGATCGCCGGACAGTGGCCCATCCGCGTCGGCCAGGTCCTCGTGAAGTCGGGTGACATCGTGATCCCGGGAGCGTCGCTGTTCACCCTCACCGACACCAACTTCACCGTGACCTTGGTCGCCTCGGCGTCGGACCGCACGCAGCTGCAGGTAGGTCAGAGTGTGACCGTCCAGCTCCAAGGGGGCAGCGCCCAGGCCAACGGGGTGATCTCCCAGCTCGACGACAACGTCACCGTCGACCCGACGACCAAGGCTCAGACCTACATGGGCAAGATCTCGGTGGGCGATCTGGGCGCGGCCGACGGCGCGGCGGTGAGCATCGACGTCGTCATCCAGAACGAGACGAACGTGCTCACCGTGCCCATTGCGGCGGTCAAGCAAAACGGGCTCGGCCAGGACGTCGTCCGGGTCATCGATTTGGCTCACGGCGGTCGCGTCACCGAGGCGCCGGTGACGACCGGGCTGTCGGACAGCTCCTACATCGAGGTCAAGAGCGGCCTGACCGCGGGCCAGGTCGTGATCGTCGAGACCGACCAAGCGACCGGATGAGCCCGACGGGCGAGCCGCTGCTCGAGCTCGAGGACGTGTCACGGGTGTACGGCGAGGAGGTCCAGGTTTATGCCCTGCGCGACGTCTCGCTCGGGATCTACGCGGGCGACTTCATGTCGATCGTCGGCCCGTCGGGTTCGGGCAAGTCGACCATGCTCGGGCTGCTCGGTTGCCTCGATCTGCCGACGTCGGGAACCGTGCGCATCGCCGGCCAGGATGTGAAGGCCCTCGACGACGCCCGGCGCTCCTCGCTCCGGGGCGACTCGATCGGGTTCGTCTTCCAGCAGTTCCATCTGATCCCCCATCTGAGTGCCCTCGGCAACGTGGAGACGGCCCTGCTTTACCGGGGCATCCGGGCCGGCGTACGGCGGGAGCGGGCGATGGCCGCCCTGGAACTGGTCGGCCTCGGCCACCGCGCCGGCCACCGACCGGTGCAGATGTCCGGCGGGGAGCAGCAACGCGTCGCCATCGCCCGGGCCATCGTGACCGAGCCGCTCATGGTCTTGGCTGACGAGCCGACGGGGGCGCTCGACT
>DATGGF010000457.1:0-6509 GCA_035308625.1 Acidimicrobiales bacterium
CCAGGTCCCGGATCTGGGCCGCGGTGTTGGCCCGTCCGTGGGTTTCCACCACGCCCACGACGGCGTCGGTCCCCCGTTCGTGGCGCCGCCAGCCCTCGTTGAGCATGGCGTAGGTCTTGCCCACCCCCGGGGCGGCACCGAGGTAGAGACGAAGCCTGCCGCGCGCCATGGGCTGTGCTCCTTCAGGCCCCGGGGGCCCGCTCGCCCATGCGGCGGTCTGCCTGCACCACAGTCTCCCGGCTCAGATCCAGAATACGAGGTCTCAGCACTACTTGAGCCGAGCCAGGGCTTCGTTGAGCTGCAGGACCACGATGTAGGGCGAGCCGAGGAAGCCGAGCTGGGCGCCGTGGGTCTGGCTGCCTATGAGGCTGCGGAGGCGGGCCGGGGATATCCCGGTGGCCTTGGAAACCATGGGGATCTGGGCGTAGGCGTCGTCCGGCGAGATGTCGGGGTCGACCCCGCTGGCTGAGGTGGTGACCAGGTCCGGGGTGGGGTTGACGCCGCGCTGGTGCCAGTAGGCGATGAGCTGCTGCGTGTTCGTGAGGAGCAGGTGGCTGCGCGGGCCGAGGTTCGTGGCACCAGACTCACCCGCGTTGGCGACGTGGGGCTCGCCGGGGATGTTGTTGGCCCCCAGGGGATTGTTGCCACCCGAGCCGGTGGGCGACGCCTTCGGGTTCGGGGCGTAGGGCCCCACGTTGTCGGGACGGCCCTGGAAGACGCAGGTTCCCGCCAGGTGACCGGGGCAGGGCGCCTGCGACCAGTTCTGCCCGACCAGCGTGGAGCCGTTAGCCGTGATCGAACCGTTGGCCTGGTGGCTGAACAGGGACTGCGCGAGCCCGGTTCCGGCGAAGGCGTAGAGGAACCCGAAGAGAACCGTCATCACCACGATCGAGATGAGCGAACGGCGGAGGTGGGTGATCAAGTGCGGCATGCTCTGGACTCGCGATCAGTAGGCGTGGAGGGCGACGAGGATCATGTCGATCAGCTTGATGAAGATGAACGGAACGATGATCCCGCCGATGCCGTAGATGAAGACATTGCGACGCAGGATCTGGGCGGAGCTCACCGCCCGGAACCGAACCCCCCGCAGCGCCAGGGGAATGAGGGCGACGATCACCAATGCGTTGAAGATCACCGCCGAGAGCACCGCTGAGCTCTGGCTGTGCAGCTTCATGACGTTCAGGGCGTTGAGCTGCGGGTAGGTGGCCACGAACATCACCGGGATGATGGCGAAGTACTTGGCCACGTCGTTGGCGATCGAGAAGGTGGTGAGCGACCCCCTGGTGATGAGCAACTGCTTGCCGATCTCGACGATGTCGATGAGCTTCGTAGGGTTGGAGTCGAGGTCCACCATGTTCCCGGCCTCCTTGGCCGCGGTGGTGCCTGTGTTCATGGCCACGCCGACGTCGGCCTGGGCCAGGGCCGGCGCGTCGTTGGTGCCGTCGCCGGTCATGGCGATGAGCTTGCCGCCCTGCTGCTCCGACTTGATGAGGTCCATCTTCCGCTCAGGGGTCGCCTCGGCCAGGAAGTCGTCCACGCCGGCTTCTGCGGCGATGGCGGCGGCGGTGAGCGGGTTGTCGCCGGTGATCATGACCGTCTTGATCCCCATGGCCCGCATCTCGGCGAAGCGTTCTCGGATCCCCTGCTTGACCACGTCCTTGAGTTCGATGACGCCGAGGACGCTGGGGCCGTCGGCCACGACCAGGGGGGTGGACCCGGACCGCGAGACCTGTTCGACCACCTCGTCGAGCCCCGGGGGCACGGAGCCGCCCTGCTCGATGACCCAGGCCTTGACGGATTCGGCCGCGCCCTTGCGGATCCGTCGGCCGTCCATGTCGAGACCGGACATCCGCGTGGTGGCGGTGAAGGGCACGAAGGTGTGCTCGCCCGTGAGCTCGCGCTCGCGGATAGCGAACTTCTCCTTGGCCAGCACCACGATCGATCGGCCCTCTGGGGTCTCGTCGGCCAGCGAGGCCAGCTGGGCGGCGTCGGCCACCTCCTGCTCGGTGTGCCCACCGGCGGGGATGAAGCGCGACGCCATCCGGTTGCCCAGCGTGATGGTGCCGGTTTTGTCCAGCAACAGGGTCTGGACGTCGCCGGCGGCCTCGACCGCCCGCCCGCTCATGGCCAGGACGTTGCGCTGCACCAGGCGGTCCATGCCGGCGATGCCGATGGCCGAGAGCAGGGCCCCGATGGTGGTGGGGATCAGGCAGACCAGCAGGGCGATGAGGATGATCACCGACACCGAGGCGCCGGCGTAGTGCCCGAAGGGCTGCAGGACCACGACCACGGGCAGAAAGACGATGGTCAGGACGGCCAGCAGGATGGTGAGGGCGATCTCGTTGGGCGTCTTCTGGCGATTGGCCCCTTCGACCAAGCCGATCATCCGGTCAAGGAAGGTCTGGCCTGGCTCGGCCGTGATCTGGATGACGATCCGGTCCGAGAGCACGGTGGTGCCGCCGGTCACCGCCGAACGGTCCCCACCCGACTCACGAATGACGGGCGCGGACTCACCGGTGATGGCGGACTCGTCGACCGAGGCGACGCCTTCGATGATCTCGCCGTCGGATGGGATGGGATCGCCGGCCTCGCACACCACCTTGTCGCCCTGGTGCAGCTCGGAGGCGGCCACCCGCTCATCGGTGCCGTCAGGCCGCAGTCGACGGGCCACGGTGGCCGTGCGCATCCGCCGCAGCGTGTCGGCCTGGGCCTTGCCTCGGCCCTCGGCCATCGCCTCGGCGAAGTTGGCGAAGATCACGGTCAGGAAGAGCCAGACCGTGATGGACCACGTGAAAACGCTCGGGTGCCTGACGGCCTCGAGGAAGCTGATGACGGTGCCCACCGCCACCACGAACATGACGGGGTTCCTGACCTGGACGCGGGGGTCGAGCTTCTTGAAGGCGCCGAACAGAGCCTGGCCCATGATCTGACCGTCGAAGAGGCTGCGGGCCTGGGCAACGCCGTGAGCCGCCGGACGCTCCGGGGCCGTGGCCTTCGCGGTGCCGGGACTCCGGTCGCTGCTGAGAGGTTCGTTGTCGTGCATGGGTTCCGTTTCCATCAGAAGAACTTCCCGTGGCTGACCTGTTCGACGATCGGCCCGAGCGACACGGCCGGGAAGAACGTCAGGCCGCCGATGATGATGATGACGCCGACGACGAGGCCGACGAACATGCCGTTGTCGGTCCGGAAGGTGCCGAGGTTGGCCGGCACTACGTTCTTGGCCGCCAGCGTTCCCGCCAGTGCCAGGGCAGGAATGATGATGGCGAAGCGCCCGAGCAACATGTCGACGGAGCCGAGGACGTTGTAGAAGGTTGTGTTGCCGGTCAGGCCACCCATTGCCGAGCCGCTGTTGTTCGACTGCGAGGTCAGGCCATAGAGGATCTCGCTGAACCCGTGCGGCCCGGCATTGAGTGGCCCTGCCCGCCCCGCATGCAGGGACACCGCGATGGCCGTCGTGATGAGCACGATGATGGGCATGACGAGCGCGGCTAGGCCGGCCAACTTCACCTCCCTGGCCTGGATCTTCTTGCCCAAGTACTCCGGTGTACGCCCGATCATGAGGCCGCCGATGAACACGGCGATGACCGCGTAGATGAGGATCGTGTACAGGCCACTGCCCGTGCCCCCGGGCGTCACCTCCCCGAGCATCATCCCGGTCATGGCGCCGAATCCGCCCATGGGGTTGTAGGAGTCGGTCTGGCTATCGATGGCCCCGTCGGATGTCTGGGTCATCGAGATGTTGAACAGGGCGCTGGTCGTGTCGCCGAACCGCGTCTCCTTGCCCTCGGTGTTGCCGACGGTGGAGTGAACCCCGGCGGTGACGACCGCGGGGTTGTTCTGGTGCTCGGCGTAGGCCGTGAACCCGACCCAGACTCCGAAGATGAGCACCATGGCACCCAACAGGGCCACGCCCTGACGGATCTTGCCCACCATCTTGCCGAATGTGTAGGTCAGTGCAAAGGGGATGGAGAGGGTGAGCCAGATGTAGAGGAAGTTGGTAATCCCCGTGGGGTTCTCCAGGGGGTGAGCCAGGTCGACGTTGAAGAACCCACCGCCGTTGGTGCCGAACTGCATGATCGAACCCATGAACCCAGCTGGACCCCGGGGGATCGTCTGGGTGACGCCGTTGAGCGTGTCGTGGACAGTGATCGGTCCCGCGAGGGTCTGCACTGCGCCCGAGGCGACGGTGATGATGCCGGCGAGGAACGCGACAGGCAGGAGGATGTAGAGCATGCAGCGGGTGATGTCGACCCAGAAGTTGCCAATGGTCGGGGAGTTCCGCCGGGAGAAGCCCCGCACCAGGGCGATGGCCACGGCGATGCCAACCGCCGCGCTCACAAACTGCTGCACCGTGAGCACGCCGATCTGGGAGAAGTACGACATGGTTGTCTCGCCGCCGTAGTTCTGCCAATTGGTGTTGGTGAGGAACGAGACCATCGTGTTCCAAGTGAGAGCCGGCGGCACCGCACCGAAGTGTTGCGGGTTGAGGGGCAGCGAACCCTGGATCCGCAGCAGCAGGTAGCCGATGGCGAGGAACACGGCCGAGAAGATCACCATCGCGCCGGCGTAGCGCTGCCAAGACTGCTCGCTCTCGGGTTCGGGGCTTGTGTTCAGCAGCCGGTAGAAGGGCCGCTCGGCCCATGCCAGGTACCGTACGCGGCCCTCGAAAACTCCCGCCATATAGGAACCCAGGTATCGCCACGCGAGCCCGAGTGCGACGACGAGGACGGCGATCGTCCAGAAGAAGCCCATCAGAACCACTCGGGCTTGAACATGGCGATGCCCAGGTAGATGAACACCAGGATCGACACCGCCAGCAAGATTCCCTGGACCGCGTTCACACCCGCTCCAGTGCCCAGATGAGGCCCAGCATCGCCAATGCGAACGCGACTATGCCGAGCACCGCTATGAAGTCAGCCATGCCATGAGCATGCCTTGCCTCGACATAACGCCGCCGTGAAACTCCGGCTCTGCGGCGTAAACAACTCGTAAAGGACCAGTAACCCTGGGCAACGACCATTCGTCGGCGGCCCCACCGAGGACGCTCCCAAGAGGCCCGGCCGGCTGCGACCAGCCGACCTGCCACGGTGGCCGGCGGTTCCCGTCCACACGGCGAAGGGTTCGGTAGCAGTAGTCTGTGTGTGCCCACTGTGGGCATGGTGAGCCGGGAAGACTGGTCGGCGCGAGGGGAGGCAGAGCCCCGTGCACGATGACAGTTCTTCGAGTTTCTTGAAGATCCGCCTCGCCTACGCCGCCGCGGTCATAATGCCCACCATTCTCGGCGCGGCCCTGTATCCGGCACGCGGTCACCTTGTCCCGGCCAACCTGGCACTGCTCTTCGTCGTTTGCACGGCGGTCATCGCCACGTTCGGCCAACGGGGTGCCGCCGTCGTTGCAGCCGTGGCCTCTGGGCTGTCCTTCGACTACTTCTGCACAGTGCCCTACCTGACTCTGCAGATGTCGAGGGCCTCGGATGTGACAACGACCCTGCTCCTCGTGGTCGTCGGCCTGATCGTCGGTCAGCTCGCGTCGTCCATGCGGCGGGCCCGGGGTCGGGCTGGTGAGGCCACCGATCGCCTCGAGCGCGTCCACGCGCTCGGTCAGCAAGTGGCGATGGGAGCGGAGCCCGCCTTCATGGTCGCCGCGGTTGCCCGCGAGCTTCGAGATCTCCTGCACCTCAAGGACTGCCGGTTCACGAGGGAACCCGAAGCTGGGATCCGCACGCGCATTCGAGGTGACGGTTCGGTGACGATCGGTGAGCTCGTCTGGGCGGCGGAGCGCTACGGGTTGCCAACCCAGCGTGTCGCCCTACCGATTCGCAGCCGCGGACGTGTCCTCGGTGCCTTCGTGCTCACACCGACGCCGGCCTGCCCCGTTGATCGTGAGCGGCGGGTCACCGCTGTGGCCCTAGCAGACGAGCTCGGTTCCGCCCTCGGCGCGTTCGAGAACGACCGGACGACTGCGCCGGCGAGCCCTGTCGATGTCCAGCGGTCCTGACCTAGCTGGAGCCGCACAGCTAAGGCCGGATCCCCGGCTCTCCCGGAGAAGGAGGGACTTCCCAAGGCAGGGTCCTGCATATGGAGCACCATCCCGGGAGCCGTTCGTCGGCGGTTCAGGGAGATTGCAGGATGTGCAGGACTCCCGGTGAGCTCCAGGCCTGGTTCAGAGAGGTGATCGCTTGGGCGAGCGATGCCGGGACGAACAGGTGAATGCGCGCCGACACAGGGTCGCGGAACGTATTCACGATGTATGTCGCCGTGGCCGCGTCTCCGAGGCCATACCGGCACGGAAAGTCGTTCCACTCTCCATAGCCGCCGGTCAGGGAAAGCTGGCCGCTCAGTGCAAAGAACCACTCGTCTTCTAATCCACAGTTGTAGAGGGCGTCAGGGTCGACAAAAGCCCAGCGCGTACCCGACGCCGGCTGATGCCGGGCCAAGTGAACTGATGCCAGGAGATCGCGATCTTCCCGGGACCCAACAGCCGACTTGGCGATCGACTTGTGTGCAGCG
>DATGGF010000458.1:0-5795 GCA_035308625.1 Acidimicrobiales bacterium
GACGCGTTCGCTCACGGTCGCCGGTGGCGGGCCCCTCACCGGGACGGTGCGCGTTCCGGGGGACAAGTCGGTGTCGCACCGGGCCCTGCTGCTTGCCGCGCTGGCCCGCGGTCGCTCGGAAGTGCGCGGGCTGTCCGACGGCGACGACGTGGCCCGCACCGCCGCGGCGGTGGCGGCGCTGGGCGCCCGGGTCGACCTCCCAGTGGTGGAGGGCTTCACGCAGCCCCGCACGCCGGGCGCACCCATCGACGCGGGCAACTCGGGCACGACCATGCGCCTGCTGTGCGGCCTGCTGGCGCCCTACGACCTGCGCGCCACGATCACCGGCGATGCCTCACTCACCCAGCGCCCCATGGACCGGGTGGCCACCCCCCTTCGGGCCATGGGCGCGCACGTCGAGGGCACGGGCGAGCGCTGCCTTCCCCCCCTCGAGGTCCGGGGCGGGAGCCTGCAAGGCATCGACTACACCCCGCCGGTGGCGAGCGCCCAGGTGAAGGGGTGCGTGCTCCTAGCCGGGCTGGGCGCCGAGGGCGAGACGGTCGTGCGTGAGCCCGCGCCCACCCGGCGCCACACCGAGGAGATGCTGGCCCGGTGCGGCGCGCGCATCGCGGTGACGGCCGACGGCGACGGGCTCGTGGTGCGTCTGCAGGCGTCCACCCTGGAGCCGTTCGCCCTCGACGTGCCCGGTGACCCGTCCCAGGCCGCCTTCTGGGTGGTGGCCGCCACCTTGGTGACGGGCAGTGACGTGGTGGTCGAGGGGATCTACGCCGGGCCACAGCGCCGTGGCTATCTCGACGTGCTCACCCGCATGGGCGCGGCATTGACCGAGGTGCCGTCCTCCGGGGACGACACCGTGCGCGACGTGCACGTGCGCAGCACGACGTTGCGGGCGACCGACGTGGCGTCGAGCGAGATCACCGGGCTCGACGAGGTGCCGGTGCTGGCCGTGGCCGCGGCGCACGCCGAGGGCACCACGGTGTTCCGCGACGTGGGCGAGCTGCGGGTGAAAGAGTCCGACCGCCTGGCCGGGGTGACCGCGCTGGTGCGGGCCTTCGGCGGCGAGGCCGAGGTCGACGGCGACGATCTGCACGTGACGGGGGTGGCCCGCTTGCGCCCCGCCCGCGTCGACGCCGCCGGTGACCACCGCATGGCTATGGCTGCGGCGGTGGCCGGCCTGGCCGCCACCGACGCCACCGGTGACGGCGACACGGTGGTGGACGGATTCGAGGCGGTGGCCACCAGCTACCCGGCGTTCGAGGCGGACCTCCGGCGGCTCACCGGCTCGGCCCACCACCAGGTCGGCGCGTGACGGCCGGCGCCATCCGCACGGTGGCCATCGACGGGCCGGCGGGAGCGGGGAAGTCGACCCTCGCCCGCGCCCTGGCCGAGCGCCTCGGGCTCGAGCGTCTCGACACCGGCGCCATGTACCGCTCGGTGGCCTGGGCCGCGCTGGAGCGGGGCATCGACCCCGCCGACACCGCGGCCGTGGTCGGTCTCGCCCGGGGCCTCGCCATCGAGGTGGGCGAGCGCGTGACGGTGGACGGGCACGACGCCACTGCAGGCATCCGCAGCGCGGCGGTCGACACGGCCGTTTCGGCGGTGGCGGCCAATGCCGAGGTGCGCCGCGAGATGGTGGGCCGGCAGCGGGCGTGGGTGGAGGCGCGCGGGGGTGGAGTGGTCGAGGGGCGCGACATCGGCACGGTGGTCCTGCCCGGGGCCGACCTCAAGATCTACCTGACGGCCCGACCCGACGAGCGGGCCCGGAGGCGGGCGGCCGAACGCGGCGGGCGGCGGGCCCTGGCCGAGGTGGCGGCCGACCTCGACCGGCGGGACACCCTCGACTCCACCCGCGCCGCGTCACCGCTGCCGGGGATCACCGATGTGGCCGACGACGCCGTAGTGGTGGACTCCACCGGCAAGCAGCTCGAGGATGTGCTGCAGGAGGTGCTCACGTGTCTGTGACCGAGCCGACCCCGGACCTCACCGAAGCGGCGCCCGAGCGCGGCGTCGACGTGAAGGTGCCCGACCGCCTGTACCGCGCCCTGCGGGCCACCGTGCGCGGCATCAACCGGGCCTACTGGCGGGTCGAGGTGGAGGGCGCCGCCTACGTGCCCGAGTCGGGGCCGGTCATCGTGGCCCCCGTGCACCGCAGCTTCATCGACTTCCTCGTCGCCGCCTACGTCACGCGGCGCAAGCTCTACTACATGGCCAAGGACGACCTGTGGCGCTCGGCTCGCTTCGGTCGCTTCCTCGAATCGGTCGGCGCCTTTCCGGTGAACCGGGCCGGGACCGACCGCTTGGCCCTGGAGCGAGCGCAGGCCGTGCTCGAGCGCGGGGATGCACTGATCCTCTTCCCCGAGGGGACACGCCGCAGCGGACCCGTCATCGAGGACCTCCACGAAGGCGCCGCGTTCCTGTCGGCCCGCACCGGAGCCCCCATCGTGCCGGTGGGGATCGGGGGCACGGGCGAGGCCATGCCCAAGGGATCGAAGTTCGTGCGCCCGGTGAAGGTCAACGTGGTAGTGGGCCCCCCGCTCGAGCCACCGGCCCGCTCAGAGCGAGGCCGGGTGCCGCGCCATCAGGTTCACGAGCTCACCGAGCAGCTCCAACGCGAGCTGCAGCAGCTCTACGACGACGCCCAGAACCGCGCCGGCCACCGATGACCAAGCCGGCGGCCACCACGACCCCGGCCACGCTGGCCAGCAGTCCCTCGTCGATCCGGTGGGGCCGGTAGCGGAACGTCACCAGGTGGTCGCCCGCCGGCACCGCCACCGCCTGCACCAGTCCGTATCGACGCACCACGGCTGCCCGCGCCGGCCCTGCTCCGTCAGGGCGGGTGACCGACGCCTGCCACCCGGTGGCGAAGGCCTCGTCGCGCACCAATGTCCCCGCCGACGTTGCGTGCACCTCGATCTGCTCGGTACCCCACGAAGTGGCGCGCCGCACCACCGCCGTGCCGGCTGACCGCGGGGTCACGAAGGCGCGGCCCGAGGCGGGGGCGGAGAAGACGCTGAACACCCCGATGCGGCCAGCCAGGTGCCAGCGGAGCGGGGTGACGTAGTCGCGCAACGTCCCGTCGAGCCGGTAGGTCCCCTGGCCGGCAGTGGCGAGCACGGCTGCGCCGACCGACACGGCAGGAGCGGTGGATCCGATCGGGGCCAGCTCCTCCACGGCCAGGCCGGCGGCGTCGGGTGCGCCGCGCATCGCCTGCAGCAGCGTGCTCCCCGTCGTCGCCGACACCGGATGCGGCGTCTCCCAATGCACGTTGGCTCCGTCAGCAGAGAGGAGGCCGACGCGCACCATCGCCGCGCTCGCCCCCGAGACGGTGACGGGAAGCCGAGCGGCACCCACGGCGAGGGTCGTGCCGAAGTACCACGTGCGCGCCCGGCCCGGGACAAGGGCGACCAACGCAGCGGGGGCCGGCGCGGTGGTGTAGTCGCCCGGTGCGGTGGGCGGCGCGGTGGTGGGCGAGAGGAGGCCGGCGCGATCGGGGGGGACAGGGGGCAGGGCAGTGGCCCCTTCGACGATGCTCGACGGCACGCCCGGCGCGGCAACCTCGAGGTGCAGGAAGTACTCGGGCACGGTGACGAGCACGCCGAGGTCCACCGCGGCCAGCCGGCCGTCGTCGAGGGCGGCCGGGGTGACGTTCCCCTGGAGATGGGTGCCGGTGGCCGTGTCGTAACCCGCGTCGACGATGGCCCCGTAGCCCTGCACGCTCGACAGGTTGCGCAGGATGGTCAGGTCGGGCTGGCCCAATGCCTCGGTCTCGTTGGGGTGCAGGCGGTCGGGGTCGAACAGCGCCACCCGGTGGGGAAGCCCACCGGGCCCGGTGCCCGCCGCGGCCACCGCCTGGGCCAGGGCGTCGGCCGAGGCGCTCTGGTCGGCCGCGGTGTGGGCCTGCGGGAAGACCTGGGCGGACAGGTTGAACACCAACAGGTCCACGCCGAGGAGGGCGGCCGCCAGAGGAACCTTCAGCCGGTCCCGGCGCGGGCCGCGTAGCACCATCCACGCCGCCGTGGCGCCGAGCGCGGTCGGGATGGTGAGGAAGACCCCGAGCGGCCACAACCGGCTGTAGGAGACAGGCCCCGGTACGTGGAGGAAGTGGGGGAACCACGGGCCCCCGGCCAGGATCACCACCTGCAGGCCGAAGAGTACGACCGGTGGCAGCAGGGGCAACACCACGTCCGACGGCCATCGGCGCCGCCGGCCCGCCGACGATCGGCGTGGCGCGTCCCGGGGCGCCAGCAGCATGTGGTCGACCCAGGCGGCAAAGAGCACGGCCATGGCCAGGTCGACTTCGAGCAGGTTGCGCGCCAGCAGGCGCTGGCGGTTGTACAGCGGCACCAGGAACTCGAGATGGACGAGCGGCGTGAAGGTGCCCCAGGCGAGGACCAGGCCCAGCGCGCCGATGCCGTACCAGATCCACCATTGGTGCGCTTCGGGGTCGCGGCGGTGCCGGCGGGCGAGGAGGCCCACCACCCCCATCACCGGCAGGATCCCGATGTAGCTGGTGATCTCGGGCAGGTTGTATGTGCCCACGAAGGACAGCGGCCACGAGTGGCCGGTGCCCAACAGGAACGGGTCGAGGCCCAACAGCGTGAACGACTTGTTGATCGAGCCGGAGCCGAAGTACCAGATGTCGTGCACGGCCCGCTGGGACTGGCCTTGCAAGGCGCTGCCGGGAAAGAGCTGCGCCGCCCCTATGCACAGTCCGATGACCACACCGGCCACGGTCTGGCCGGCCAGGGCCCACCGCCGGCCCCGCGCCCGGGCCACGTGCCACAGCGTGTAGACGACGAGCACGACGCCGCCATCGAGCACGGGTTCAGCCGATCCCGAGAGGATCATGAGCCCGAGGGACACACCGAGCAGCGCCACCCAAGGGCCTGACCGCCCGCCTTCGGAGCGGCGAGCGAGGCGCTCCACCGCCACCAGGGCCCACACGAGCCAGCCGGCTGCCTGCACCACGTCGATGTGCTCGCCCTGCATGGCCACGAACCCGCCGTAAGAGAAGGCGGCCGCCCCCAACCCCGCCGCGCCCCAGCTGCGGCCGAGGGCCCGGAGCAACGCGGCCATGCCCGATGCGGCGACGACTTCGACGGCGATCTGGTTGGTCACCCAGGCCAGCGTGTGGGGCATCACGGCGAACAGCCACGACAGCGGGTAAGCCGCCCCGGCGTTGAACCCGGCCAGCAGGGGCGACCCCGACCACAGATACGGGTCCCACAGGGGGAGGTGCCCGTGCGACAGGTCGGTGCCCACGAGCGCGCGCAGCGGGTAGTTCTGAATCAGGTTGTCGCCGACCAGCCAGGTGCGGTTGAAGGCCGCCGGCAGGCCGAAGGCGACGACCGGGACGACGACGAACACCACGGCCAGACGCGCCGCCCCCGGCTCGCGCAGACGCGACAGCGCTCCCCGAACCAACGTCATTGGACTTGGCTCGGCTCCGGTCAGCCGCGCTCTCGGCGCCAGGTGCGCACGACCACCCAGGCGTAGCGCAGGGCGAACACCGCGTTCCGCCCCTTCTTCGACTTGCCCGAGGCGCGCGGGTGCCACACCGTGGGCCGTTCGGCCAGACGCCAACCCCGGGAGGCGGCACTGATGATCACCTCGGCCGTCTGGTATTGGTCCTGCTCCAGGGTGATACCCCGGAGCACATCGGCGCGAAAAGCCCGGAAGCCGTTCGAGGTGTCGGTGAGGTGTTGGCCGGTAAGAGTGTTGACCACGGTCGAGAAGAAGACGACGCCGGCCTTGCGCACCGCGTCGGTGGTCCGGTCGGTGCCGAGGCGCCGGCT
>DATGGF010000459.1:0-2439 GCA_035308625.1 Acidimicrobiales bacterium
TGCGCCAGGCGGTGACCTCGGACATGTTCCGCCAGCGCTACTCGTCCGTCTTCGACGGCGACGAGCAGTGGCAAGGTCTCGACGTCGGGACCGGACAGACGTTCTCCTGGGACAACGGGTCCACCTACGTGTTGCAGCCGCCCTTCTTCCAGGACATGGCCGAGGAGCCGGCCCCCCCGGCCGACATCCACGGCGCCCGCGTGCTGGCGGTGGTGGGCGACAGCGTGACCACCGACCACATCTCGCCGGCTGGGTCGATCAAGCTGAGCTCGCCCGCGGGTGAGTACCTCACCGGCCACGGCGTGGCCGAGGACGAGTTCAACTCCTATGGCGCCCGGCGGGGCAACCACGAAGTGATGATGCGCGGCACCTTCGCCAACGTACGGTTGCGCAACCTCCTGGCGCCGGGCACCGAGGGTGGCGTCACCCGTCTGCTCCCTGATGGGGAACAGACCACCATCTTCGACGCGGCCATGCGCTACCAGGAGGGCGGCACCCCGCTCGTCGTCCTGGCCGGGAAGGAGTACGGATCGGGGTCGTCGCGCGACTGGGCGGCCAAGGGCCCGGCCCTACTCGGAGTACGGGCGGTCATCGCCGAAAGTTTCGAGCGCATCCACCGTTCGAATCTGGTCGGCATGGGCGTGCTACCTCTGCAGTACGTGGAAGGACAGTCAGCTGCCAGCTTGGGTCTCACCGGCGAAGAGACGTTCGACATCGTCGGCATCGACGCGCTGGGCCGCGGAGAGATGCCGAAGGAGCTCGCCGTCCGCGCCGGAGGCACCGAGTTCGCCGTGCGGGTGCGCATCGACACCCCGATGGAGGCGGAGTACTACCGCAACGGGGGGATCTTGCAGTACGTATTGCGGCAGTTGGCGCGCTAGATACCGGCGCGCGGCAGGGACTTGCGACCCTAGGCGGGGCGTCGTGGCAGCCTGCAATCTCTTCGGGTGATCCGTCCCCGCCGGGCCCTGGCGGCATTGGGCCTCGGTGTCGGGGTCGCCGTGAGCGCGCCGCTCTCCGCAGCCAGCGCCCTCGACCTGGTCGCCCTGCTCGGGCCCCCTCCGGCTACGACGCCCGTATACGACCACGACGCCCCCGATCCTGATGTGATCAGGGTGACCTCCGGGGGAGGCGCGACCACGTACTACGCCTACACGACGAACTCGGGCGGAGACAATGTCCCTGTCCTGTCCTCGTCCGACCTGCGCTCGTGGGTGCCCGCGGGCGATGCGTTGCCCCATCTGCCGGCCTGGCAGTCGCCGGGGTTCGTGTGGGGCCCCGGAGTGGCCCAGTTCGGCGCCACGTACGTCATGTACTACTCGTCGCTCGTGACCGCCGACGGTCTGCTGTGCATCTCGGAGGCGACGGCCAGTTCGCCCACCGGCCCGTTCACCGACACCCGCGCCGGCCCACTCGTGTGCCAGCCGGACCTGGGCGGCTCCATCGACCCCAGCCCGTTCATCGACAACGACGGCCACGCCTACCTGTACTGGAAGTCCAACGCCGGTGGCGCGGCGATCGCCGCGCAGATCTGGGAAGCCCCGCTCAGCGCGGATGGCACGGCGCTGGTCGGTGCACCGACGGCGGTGCTCAACCAGGACCAGTCTTGGGAGGCCACCGTCGAAGGCCCGGACATGGTGCACACCGAAGGCGAGTACGTCCTCTTCTACTCGGGCGGCTTGTGGAACGGCGCCGGCTACGGCGTGGGCTACGCCCTGTGCTCGGGCCCGGCCGGGCCCTGTGGCAAACCGGGCGTCGGCCCGGTGCTGCATTCGGATCAGCTGCGCCTCGGGCCGGGCGGGGAATCGTTCTTCACCGACACGAACGGTGACCTCTTCATGGCCTACGCCGCCTGGGACGGGCCATGGAACAGCTTCTCCTACGGGTCGGGCGCCTACCGCAGCTTGTGGATCGCCAGTGTCACCTTCGACCCGGCGCCGGTGATCCATGCCGACGAGCAACCCGAGGGCTATGTGCTGGCGGCCGCCGACGGGGGTGCCTTTACCTTCGGCTCGGTGCGGTTCCACGGCTCCATGGGCGGGCACCCGTTGGCCGCACCGGTGGTGGGCAGCGCGGCCATGGCCGACGGGGGTGGCTACTGGATGGTGGCGGCGGACGGTGGCGTGTTCTCATTCGGCGACGCCGGCTTCTCGGGCTCGATGGGCGGCCGTCCGTTGGCCGCGCCGGTGGTGGGCATGGCCCCCACGCCGGACGGCGGCGGGTACTGGCTGGTGGCGGCGGACGGCGGCGTGTTCGCCTTCGGCGACGCCGGCTTCCAAGGCTCGATGGGCGGCCGCCCGTTGGCCGCGCCGGTGGTGGGCATGGCCCCCACCCCGGACGGCGGCGGGTACTGGCTGGTGGCGGCCGACGGCGGGGTGTTCGCCTTCGGCGACGCCAAGTACTTCGGTTCCGAGGGCGGCACCGTGCTCGCCAAGCCCA
>DATGGF010000460.1:0-4276 GCA_035308625.1 Acidimicrobiales bacterium
GCACGAGGGCTTGTTCCGGTGGCTCGAACGGACCTTCCCCGGGGGGAAGGTCTACGGCCCGTACGAGCACGGGGGGCGCCGGTATCTCCAGTGGATGGCTCGGGGGCACTTCCTCCGGGACACCATCCTTCCCATGATCGAACCCCTGCTCACGGCCCAATTCGACGAATACGCCCAGGAGCGCCTGCTTTCGATGCGCCAGCGGTACCCGGCCCGGCTTACACCGCCTTCGGGGGACGCATCGGACAGCTGACGTGGAGTTCCCGCCCAGCTCTCGATCGAGCCCCGGGTGTTTCACCGTCAAGTCTCATGTGAAACTCTTGATGGCGGAGGGTGGAATGGGTCTACCGGGTGGGCCCCTGGACTTGGCGATTTCGAGGGGCTAGCGGTACAGGGGGCGCTTGGACGGCACGCCCTCCCGCCGGGGGTACCGGCTCGGGCACAGAGCAACTTGGCGCAGGACCTGGTAGCCCGACTCTCCCTGTTGGAAGCGGACCGGCGCCAACCCCACGATGGCGAGGGACTCTGTCGGCCAACGATCCGGGCGGGCCACCCTCGGCACCCCCGCCGGCTCGGAATCCGCTTGGGGGCTCGAACCGGGGGGCAGGCTCGGCTCCGCCGGAGGTTCCGATACCACCAACCAGCCGCCCACCTCGAGGAACGGCGCGGCACATTCGGCAACGACCGCCGGAGGCCCGAACGAGCGGGCGACCACCACTTCCTGCGTCCCCCGCAGTGCGGGGTCGTGCCCCGCTTGTTCGGCTCGGCCCAGAACCACCTGGATCCGATCACCCCACCCGGCGGCGACCACCACTTCTTGGAGTGCTGCGCTGCGGCGCTGATTGGCGTCCAACAGGACGCCCCGGGCTCCCGGCCAGCAGACAGCGAGGACCAGCCCTGGGAGCCCCCCGCCTGAGCCCAAATCGAGGAATGATCCGGGGTCCCGATCTAGGCCCGTCGCCGCCAGGGCGGTGGCAAAGCCCCAGGCGTGGGCCACCTGTTGCGCCAGCGGCGGGTCGCCGAGGAAGCCCAGCTCCTGTGCCCGGTGCAGGGCACGGTCCACCGGCGGCGGAAGCGCCTCCGGGGGTTCAGCCGTCGGCGACCTCCGCCTCCTCCGACGGATCGACTGCCCCATTGGCCTCGGCGCCAGAGTGGCCGGCGGAGGCCGAGGGGGAGATCACGATGTAGCGACGAGGGTCCTCGCCCTCGGACCTGGTCTCCACCCCCGAGATCTCGTTCACCGTGTCATGGACGACTTTGCGATCGGCGGCAGACATCGGCTCGAGCGACTGGGCGGTGCCGGTGCTCAGCACTTCGTCGGCAATCTGGCGGGTGAAGCGCTGCAGGGCCTCGGCCCGACGAGCGCGATAGCCCGCCACGTCGACGAGGATCCGCTCGCTGTGCCC
The DNA here is from genome assembly GCA_035308625.1 of Acidimicrobiales bacterium. Lineage (GTDB taxonomy): Bacteria > Actinomycetota > Acidimicrobiia > Acidimicrobiales > UBA8190 > DATGGF01. The sequence goes on from DATGGF010000460.1 coordinate 1,407, forward strand.
ACCGGTGCGCTTCTGCACGAACGTGCGGGCGAGCTCCTGCAGGGCACCAAGGGTGGCACCGCCGGGTCCGATCAAAATGCCGAGCTCCGGGCCGTCGACCGACACCTCGGCAGTGTCCTCGTCCACCATCCGAACCGACACATCGGCGTTCAATCCGAGCTCTCCGACGAGACCGGCGATGAACTCCCGGGCTGACTCGCCCTGCTCCTCGAGCGACAGCACCTCACCCACAGCTTCCTCCTTGCCTTCCCCGGCCGATCGCGGCCGGCCTCCTCTGCTCGACTGCGACCTCGGCTTTTCGGACCGACCTTGCCCGTGGTCCGCCCCCGGATTGCCGGATCCCGCCTCCTCGGACCTCGGCGACCCGCCCGTCTTGGAGCCCCCCCGGCCTCGGCTTCCTCGAGATCTCCGCCGACGAGGCGCCGGGGTCTCCGACGACCCGGGACCACCTCTGCTCCCGTTGGGTGACGCTGTGGCAACGTCCTCGTCCGGCACCTCGGCCGTGTCGGCCGGATCGACCACGGCTACGGACGCCGTGCCCTCCCTGGCATTGGACCGCCCCGAGCGCCCTCCGGTACGACGCTGGTCTGATGCCGAGCGGCGGCTCCGGCCTCGCTTGGGGCGAGGCATGGTGGGGACAACCCGGGCCCTGACCCGAGCTTCCCCCCGCATGCGGCCGAACAGTCCCGGGCGGGGCTCAGCCACGATGACGAACTCGGCATCGGTCTCGTCCACGCCGAGCTGATCGAGCGCTGCGTCTTTGGCCTCTTCGACGGTCCGGCCCGTCGTCTCAACCCACTCCATCTGTCAGCGAGCCTTTCTGTTCCGCTTGGCTCTCGATCGGGAGTGGGGCGTCTTTGACGCCGCTTCGCCGTCCCCGTTCGATCCATTCCCTGAGGCCCCGCCGGGTGCCCGTCGTCCGTTTGTACTGGCCTTGCCTCCGTCGGCGTTGGGCGGCCGCGCCTTCGTCGGTGGAGCCTGTGCCGAGGGAGTCGCCTTCGCCGGGCCGCTGGCTTTCTGATCGCCTGGCTTCTGATCGCCTGGCTTCTGGCCGGCGGGCTTCTGCCCGGCTGGCTTCTGGCCTGCGGGCTTGGAGGCCGAGCCCGTGGACCCTGCATTCTGATCGGGGCCGGTCGCTTTGCCCGTGTTCCCGCCAGGACTGTTGTCGGTGCCCTGGTCGTTGCCCGGGCGCAGCGCCGCTTGGCGGGCCTGCTGAGCCTCGATGGCCTGTCGCTGGGCGTCGGCCAGGCGCTCCATGAACGTCTTCTTCTTAGGAGCACCGCCACTCGAGGCTCCCGAAAGACGGGTTTCCACCGGGCGAGGCGCCCGATCGAGCAAACCGGACCGGAAGACGCCCTCTTGGATGCCGATTCGGCACAGCGTCGACACGATGAAGTAGACGTTCACCCCTGCCGAGATATTCAAGTAAATGACGGCGAATATAAGCGGCATATACCGCTGCATCATTTGCGCCTGCGGATTGGCCTGTGCCATAGCCGGATTCCGGCTGTTCAGTTGGCGCATTTGAAGGTATTGGAGACCAATAGCCACCGCGACGAGAATGATGTAGGGCAGAGCCTGGCCGAACGTGTGGTGCCCGAAGACCCGTTGTGCCAGGTCAATGTGGAAAGCGGGCATCTTCCCATTCTGGTGAAAAATATCCTTGTAGAGACGGGTGCTGGTACCGATGTAGCGGGGGTCGGAACACCCCTTGGGGCTGGCACACTTGACCACGTGCGACCCGACCGACTGCGAGGCGATGGTCGCCCCGCTCTTGACAATATTGGTCAGACCTCTGATGACGTCATACAAGATGATGAAGATGGGGAATTGGATGATCATCGGCAGGCAGCCGCCCGCCGGATTCACCCCATGCTCTTTGTAGAGATTCATCATCTCTTCGTTGAGCTTTTGGCGATCGCCCTTGTACTTCTGCTGCAGCTTCTTCAGTTCGGGGCTGAGCCGCTGCATGGCCACCATCGACTTGGTGCTCTTCACCGTCAGCGGAGCGGTGACGATCATGACGATCACCGTCAGGAGCGCGATGGCAATGGCGAAGTTGGGGACCAGCGCGTAGAAGAACGCGATCAGCCACGCCATGGCCTGGAACAGCGGCTGGAAGATCTTGCCGAGCGTGGTGCCGAACACCATGGGGACCAGAGCGGTCATGGAAGCTCCCTCGACGGTGGCACAGGATCGAGCCCGTGGCGGCCCCACGGGTGGCAGCGCAATACCCGGCGCATAGCCAACCACCCACCACGGGCGGCGCCATGGCTTTCGACGGCCTCGAGGGCATAGTCCGAGCACGTCGGGAGAAACCGGCACGGTGACGGCCGCCCGGCGCGAATGCCCTGGTAGGCATGGATGACGGCGAGCACGGCGCGAGCCGCCAGGGTCGGTGTTGAGGCGGGCCCGGGCGCTGAGGCGAGCGCCGGGCGCCGGGCGCGAACCGCCTGCTGGGAAACTGCGGGCGCGGCACTCACGGCTGGCCCTCCCCGGCGGTCGAGGCTCTCGTCATGGCTCGTGCCACTTGCGTCTTCAGCTCCTCGTAGCTCAGCGTGGCCGCCGCGGGAGCGACCGAGACCAGGTAGGCGCCCGGCCGCAGATCCACCACCGACGCGGTGGCAGCTCGGAGGCGCCGCCGGATCTTGTTCCTGGTCACGGCATTGCCCACCCGGACACCGACTGCGTAGGCGACCCGGGGAACCGGCGCGTCCCCAACCGGCGCGTAGGTCACCGACACCGGGCCCCGGCGGGCGCGGGTACCCGAGCGGCGCAGGGCGTCAAAGGTCTGCCGATCGCGGATCCGCCACAGCACCCCGGAGCGAGCCGGGCCGGCCGCCGGGCGGTCAGGCGGACAGGCGATGCCG
>DATGGF010000461.1:0-1752 GCA_035308625.1 Acidimicrobiales bacterium
CGCTGGCCGATCGGGTCGAGCCTGACGCCCGGCACCCGGGTCGGCACGGTGACCTTGGATGTCGGCGGCCCGTCGGTGTCCTCACCGCTGGCCGTGCAGCATGCGCTGCCCGGGCCGGGGCCGTGGTGGCGTCTGTCGCGCCTCTGAGCCACTCCATTCGGGTCGCTCCCCATGACGTCGTGCTGATCGCCGATCCGATCGGCCGCGCGCCGGTGGGCGCAAGGTGATGGGCACGGCCTTCGACAGCGTGGCGGTGACGCCGGCCGAGCTCCGAGCTGCCTGACTTCGCGCTTTCGTCACCATTTGCGCGTTCACGTGACGTTTCCCTGTTGCAGGTGCGGGTTGTGATGGGAGTTCGGTAGCTTGCGGTGCGCGATGCGCGCACGTGACGAAGGTCGGCTGGCCCGAGCCAGGGGAGCACCGTGAAAGGCATCCGTGCTGTCATCTCGACAGTCGCCAACGGGGAGGCGGTGGTGTGGCCGGCGGTCGCGGCCGGAGCATTGGTGGCAATCGCCTCGATGCTCATCGGATCGAAGCGTGGAGATGTCCGCGTCGACGTCGCCATGGCGAGCATGGCGGCCTTCCTGTTCGGCGTCCTCCTCGCCTTCACCATCGTCCGCACTCGGGAACGACTGGTCCTGGTCCAGGACCTCGTGGCCAAGAGCGACGCCGCGCTCCTCACCGTCCATGATTCGGTGGCGGTGTTCGATCCGACATCGAGGGACCAGATACGAGAGCTCGTCGACCGGCACCTCACGGACCAGATCGACTACCGGCTGGTGGACTACCACCGTGCCTCGCCCTCATTTCGGGAGTTGGTACAGGCGATCCTCGCCCTTCAACCGCAGAACGCCGCTCAGGAGTCCGTGTACAAGGAGCTCGTGGCCCGCTGCTTCGCACTCGACAACGATCGGGCATTGATCGAAGCGGCCACCGGGCAGGCCATGTCGCCTCTGGAGTGGACCGGGCTCCTGTTGCTCCTGACCGTGCTCCTCGGCCTCGTGGCCGTACTGCCCGGAGGCACGCTGCTCGGCTCGGCGGTCGCGGGGGTCATGGCGGGGACGCTGGTGGTGCTGGTGGTCCTCCTGCGCAAGCTCGACCTCTTGCGTTGGCACGAACAGGTGACAATCTGGGAGCCCACCGCCCGCCTCTTCCGAAATATGGGTCGCGACCCGTACGTTCCTCGCCACGTCATCGAAAGTGGCCGGTTCGTGCCCTCGGGCCAGGTGCGACTCGTCGATTATCCGGACCCGTACCCCGTCCGGTCGAGCAAGGTCGTGTCCGTCTCCGACCTCGGCGGAGCCACCGGTCGACCCACGGTGACCCATGACACCCCACCGGATCCCGCCCGCGCTCTCCCGCGAGCGGGCTGGTACCGGGACCCGGAGGACCCCGCCCTCCTGCGCGCCTGGGACGGGGCCGCCTGGACCGAAGAGCGGAAGGCTCGCCCCACGGCGGTCAACTGACAGGGCGGACGCCAGGCCCGAACACCCTTCGCCCCCGAAACGGGCGATCCAAAGAAGATGTTCACGCCGTCGGATGGCGGAGCAGGGCGATCAACTCGGCCTGGGTGTGGACGCCGAGCTTCTGAAAGATCGTGGCCAAGTGGTTGCGAACGGTGCTCCTGCTCAGGAAGAGGCGGTCGGCGATCATGGACACCCGCTGACCCTCGACGAACAGGTCGAGGACCTCGCGCTGGCGGGCCGTGAGGTCCTCCACCGCCGAGATCTCATCGACCACCGGTTTCCCGTT
>DATGGF010000462.1:0-5508 GCA_035308625.1 Acidimicrobiales bacterium
TCGGCAGCCCGGTGGAACCGGGCCAGCAGCTCGCGCTCGCGCTGCTCCATGCGCTCGGCCTCGACCGTCTCGAGGTGGTCCATGCCGAGCAGGTGCAGCAGCCCGTGCACGACCAGCAGGGCCACTTCGTCGTCCACCGTCACGCCGTGGTCGACGGCGTTGCGACCGGCCACGGTCGGGCACACGACCACGTCGCCCAGGAGGACGGGCACGGCGTCCTCGTCCGAGGACAGCGGTCCTCCCGGCCCGGTGCCGCCCTCGTCGGGCGAGCGCCCTCCGGGAACCGGCTCTTCGTCGATGGGGAAGGCGAGCACGTCGGTCGGGCCTTCCTTACCCAGGAAGCGCTGGTGGAGCTCGGCGATGGTGGGCTCGTCGACGAACAGCAGCGACACCTCGACGTCGTCGCGCACGCCCTCGGCCTCGAGCACGTGCCGAGCCAGCTCCGCCCAACGGACCACGTCCACTTCGGCCACCGACTGTTCGTCGGCGACGAACACGTCAGCGGCCACGGCCGCCTCCACGGTGGCGGTCGCTGTCGCGCCGGCCCGTCGCCATCTTCTGGTTCCCACCCGGGCGCCGCCCGTCGGCGGATTCGTAGGCCGACACGATGTCGGCCACGATGCGGGCCCGCACCACGTCGGCCTGCGTCAGGTGCACGAAGGCGAGCCCCGGCACGTCACCGAGGACCTCCTCCAGCCCGGGCAGGCCCGAGCGTCCGCCGGGGACGTCGATCTGGGTCACGTCGCCGGTGACCACCACCTTGGAACCGAAGCCGATGCGGGTGAGGAACATCTTCATCTGTTCAGGGCTCGTGTTCTGGGCCTCGTCGAGGATGATGAAGCTGCGGTTGAGCGTGCGGCCCCGCATGAAGGCGAGCGGCGCCACCTCGATCGTGCCCCGCTCCAGGAGCCGCTGCGCGCCGTCCGGCCCGAGCAGGTCGTACAAGGCATCGTAGAGGGGACGCAGGTAGGGGTCGACCTTGGCCATGATGTCGCCGGGGAGGAAGCCCAGGCGCTCGCCCGCTTCCACCGCCGGCCGGGTGAGGATGATGCGCTCCACTTCGCGGGCCTGCAGCGCCTGGGCGGCCAGGGCCACGGCCAGATACGACTTTCCCGTCCCCGCCGGGCCTATGCCGAACGTGACGATGTTGGCCGCGATGGCGTCGGTGTAGCGCTTCTGCCCCGCCGTCTTGGGGCGGACGGTGCGGCCGCGGGCCGAACGCAACAATTCGGTGGTGAGGACGTCGGTTGGCCGTACGTCGTCCTTCACCATGGCGATGGTGCGGCCCACGTCGGAGGCGTCGAGGCGTTGACCCTGCTCGAGCAGCATCACAAGCTCGTCGAAGAGGCGGCCGATCCGTTCGGCGTCTTCGCCTTCGATGGTGATCTCATTGCCCCGGACCACGATGCGCGACCCGTGGAAGGCGTCCTCGATCAACCGCAGCAACTCGTCGCGTTGGCCGAGCAGCCCGACCATCAGGTGGTTGCCGGGGACGAGGATCTTGACCGGAGTGGACGACACGCTCGCTGGAAAAGGCTACCAGGGGCCTCGGTGCGCCCGGCTCAGCCCGGAGGCCAACCGAGACGCCGGCCTCCGAGCACGTGCAGATGGAGGTGCGGCACGGTGTTGGCGGCGTCGTCGCCCACGTTGAACACCAGTCGGTAGCCCCGTTCGGCCACTCCCTGTTGGGCGGCCACCTGTCGAGCGGCCACCAGCATGTCGGCCGTCAGCTCGGCGTCCTCGGCCGTGACGGTCGACGCGTTGTCGACGTGGCGCCGGGGGATGACGAGGACGTGGACCGGCGCCTGGGGGTTGATGTCGCGGAAGGCGACGGTGTGCTCGGTGGTGTGGACGATGTCGGCCGGCACTTCGCCGGCGGCGATACGGCAGAAGATGCAATCCGGGTCGGTGCCGGTCATCGGGGCTCCTCGCCCGGCGCCGGTGCCGTGGCCGCGCCCTTGAGCTCGGGATAGAGGTGCTCCAGGCTCCCGGGAGCGATGCGGCACGACTCGATGAAGCGTTCGACGTCGGCTCCCTTGAGGCGGATGACCCGGCCGAACTTGTAGGCCGTCAACGTGCCCTCGTCGATGAACCGGTAGAGGCTGCGCAAGGTGACGCCGAGGTGCTCGGCGGCTTCCTTGGTGCTCATCCAGTTGATCTGCTCGGTCACCGCGCCTCGGCTGGTCGCGCCGCCATTGCCGACATGGGTGGAGGCGCGGGCGCGATGGTACCGAACGCGTGCGCGACGGCAGGCCGCCGCGGGCACCAGGTGAAGGTGATCAGGAGGTGACGCGCAGGCCCAGCTCGTCGAGGCGCCGGCTCATGGCGTCGGGAGTGACACCGAACAGGCAGGCGATGGCCCGGAGGTCCTCGGCCCGGATCGTGATCATGCGCCCGTTGAAGTCCTGGCGCTGGACCTGGATCATGCTGAGGAACCGGCGCAGGAGATCGCGCTCGGGGCCGCTCACCGAGTTCAGCTTGGTCAGGTCGATTGTGACCTTTTCGTTACCGTCCCACGGGCGCAGGGCGCGGCGGGCCCGGGCCGGGTTGTCACCGCCGTTGGGCGGTTGGGTCCCATCCCCGCGCTCACCGGCCGGTCCCCAGCGATTGGCGTCGTCGTCCTGAGGCAGGAGCTGGTCGACGGGGACGTCGTAGAGCTTGGCCAGCCGCTGTAGCCGCGGCACCGAGATGGCGCGCTCACCGCGCTCGTAGGCGCCGAGCACCGACGCCTTGAACTCCTGGTCCGACATGGCCTCGACGGCCTGCAACGAGAGGCGCATCTGCTTGCGCACGGCGCGCAGACGAGAGCCGACAGCACGGGCGTATGCCGCGCGCGCCGACTCCTCCTGCTCGTCCTCGTCGGACACGACCGGCTGGTTCACCATGACCATCAGATCCTCACTTGCCTTCCGTTCCCGTCACGGACTGAGACCTGACCACCTGTTGTCTGACCAGAACACAGCCCCGGCTGCCCCGGCGCGAGCAGCCTTCCGGCGACTGGATCCCTCATCCCAGTCTTGCTCACGTAGAGTGGTAATTGCAAGGACCCTGATCGTGGTCGGCCGTAAAGCTACTCCTATCGAGCAGGGAATTCTCGGAAATCCTTGAGCGGCAATTCTCAACGGCCGTCACCAGGGCCGGAGCGTGCCGTCACGCAGCGCGCAGAGCAGGGTCCCGGCCACCACCGCTGCGGTCTCGGCCCGGAGGATGGCGGGGCCGAGGCCGACCCGGGCGATCCCCTCGAGCTCCAGTTCGGCCGGCTCCCACCCGCCTTCTGGCCCCACGGCCATCGCAGACAGCGGGCCCGTAGCCGCCGTCGCCTGCGGGTCGGCCAGGGCGAGCGCACCAGGGGCGAGCTCGGCCGCGAGCTCGGGAACCGTCCATACGCCTTCAACGGTGGGCAGCCAGGCCCGGCGGCTCTGGGCCGCCGCCTGACGGGCCACCCGGCGCAGCCGCTCCAGGGCCCGGTCGCCTCGTTCCCCCTCCCAGCGGACCACCGACCGGGTCGAGCGCAGCACCGCTACCCGGTCCACCCCTATCTCGGTCAGCTTCTGCACCACCCACTCGGGACGGTCGCCCTTCACCGGCACGAAACCCACCGTCACCGGCGTCTCCGGTTGAGGGTCGAACTCGGGTGGTCCGTCGGCCTCGAGCAGTGCCGCACCGATCGGACCGTCCGGTGCATGCGCCGCGACAACCGGGCTGACGCGGCAGCGGCGCCAGTGACCCTGACCGTCGGCCGCCACCACGGTCTCGCCGGCTCGGACGCGCAGCGAGCGCGTGAGGTGGTGCGCGTCCTCGTCGCTCACCACCGGCGCGTCGACGTCCTCCACGAAGACCTGGGCCACGGCCGCCACCCGAGCCGGGCCTCGAGCGGTGACAGCCGGGTCCCGCTCGCCGTCCTCGGGCACGCGCCGATCTCCTGCGGCGGCGACGCGCTAGCCGAAGGCCGAGCGCAGCCGCGACATGAGGCCCTCGTCGGCCGGCGCCACGGCCTCGCCGCGCTCAGCGGCCAGACGGCGCAACAACTCCTCTTGGGCCTTGGTCAGGTCGGTGGGGGTGTCCACCATCACGTGGACGAGGAGGTCACCTCGGCCCCGGCCGCGCACGTGGGGCACGCCCTTGCCCCGAAGGCGCACGACATGGCCGCTCTGGGTGCCGGCCGGCACGGTGACCACCTCGGTGCCGTCGAGCGTCTCGAGCTCGGGGGTCGCCCCCAGCGCGGCCTGCGCCACGGACACGTGCAACTCGGTGTCGAGGTCGTCGCCCCGCCGCGTAAAGCGTGGGTCCTCGCGCACGGCCAGGTGCACGTACAGATCCCCCGCCGGTCCACCGCGGGGGCCGGCCGGCCCCCGGCCGGTGAGGCGCAGGGTCGACCCGTGGTCGACCCCGGCGGGTACGTCGACCGTGAAGGTTCGGCTCTCCACCCGGCGCCCGTCACCCCGGCACTGCGGGCACGGGCTGGTGATGGCCTCGCCGAGACCCTGGCAGCGCTGGCAGGGCGCGGCGGTGACCACCTGGCCCAGGATCGACTGGCGCACGCGCCGGATCTCGCCGGTGCCCTGACAGTCCGGGCAGCGGACCGCCGTCGTCCCCGGACGGGCGCCGGACCCTCCGCACTCGTCGCAGGCGACGGGAGTCTCGAGCGACACCTCCCGCTGCGCGCCGAAGACCGCTTGGCGGAAGTCGAGCTCGAGGACGACCTCGGCATCGGCACCGCGGGTCGGCCCGCCGCGGCGACGGGTGGCCCCGCCACCGCCGAAGAAGGCGTCGAAGATGTCGCCGAGGCCGCCGCCGAAGAAGGGGTCGGTCATCCCCCCGGCCGGCGCTTCGGCCCCGTCGGGACCAAAGCGGTCGTAGCGGGCGCGGCGCTCGGGGTCACGCAGCACCTCGTACGCGCGGGTGACCTCCTTGAAACGCGCTTCGGCCGCCGGGTCCCCGCCGGTCGAGTCGGGGTGCAGTTCCCGCGCCATGCGCCGGTACGCCCGCTTGATGTCCTCCTCGCCGGCCTGGGGACTGACCCCCAGCAGCGCGTAGTAGTCAGTGGCCACGGCCGTGCTCCACGGTGTCATCGGCGCCCGTCCCCGACGCTCGCCCGAGCCGCACGCTCAGCTGTTCGCCCACCAGGCGGACGGCCGCCAGGGCCTGCGGGTAGTGCATCCGGGTAGGTCCCACGACCCCCACGGTTCCGGCGGCCTCACCGTCGATGGACAGCGGCGCCACCACCAGCGCGCACGAGGCCAGCGGTTCGAATCCGTGCTCGGTCCCGATGGCGACCGACAAGCCCCGGTCGAGGATCTGCTCGATCAGCTCCACCACCACCAGCTGTTGCTCGAGGATAGACAGCACCGACCGCACCGTCTCCACCGCGTCGAACGCAGCCGCCATGCGCGATGAGCCGCCGACGAACACCTGCTCGTGCTCCACCGCCACCGGGCGAGCCAACGCGCCGAGCGCGTCACCGGCGCGGCGCACCAGCTCACCGCCGGCGCCCTCGGCGGCGGCCCC
>DATGGF010000463.1:0-2754 GCA_035308625.1 Acidimicrobiales bacterium
GCTGCTCGATCTCCATGGACAACAGGCGCGACCGGCGCTCATCCGCCGTTCCCAGATACAGCACGTCGAGGGGCCGCTCACCGGGTGCCCCCCGCCATTGGTCCCAGAGCTCGCTGTATCCCAGCACGAAGCGCTCCGTGGGCAAGCCGAGCCGGTTGAGCGCCACGGTCGTGCTGTTGCTGATGGCGACCCTGGCCCCGAGTGCACGTGACGTCCTGACCGTTGTGAGAAAGGTCTCGGTGCCCGGGTGCTCGACACACAACCCGATCGTGCGCCGCAACTGATCCTCCGGTGGTTGTATCGCCTCCGGGAGAACCACGAAGAATTCGTGCGGGACAACTACGAAGACGGCATGAGGGTCCGGAGGGAACGCACCTTCGCTCAGCGTGACATCGATGTCCTCGGAGCATCGTCTGACCTCGTGAGCCACGACCCCGAGGAGCTCGTGCATGAACGCGCTTCCGCCAGGGGCCGAGACGAAATGCAGGGCCGTCATGCCCGTCGGCGGCGGAGTGCGGTGGAGAAGGTGCGCAATGGAGCGGTCACGCGCCAGCTCGTGGATCCCCGAAGGTCGGCGATCTCGTCCGATAGATCGATGACGAGCCGATTCAGGTCGGCGATCGTCTGGCTCAATTGCTCCTGGACCAGCTGGTCAACGGTCTCGTCGAGCTCCGTCGCGGCCGCGGACTCCTGCCGGGCGAGCCTCTGCTCGCACTGGAGCAGGAGCAATGACGTCTGCTCGCGCTGGCGGCGGAGGCCTTCGCGCTCGGCCTCCAGGGTCTCGATCATGCTCAAGAGCGGCTCGCGCTCGGACAACAGCGCGTGCAGATTCGAAGGTGAACAAGCGAGGACCGAGGTGAGTGCCGGCAGAGGCGACCGGCTGGCCACCACGAGCGAGTACATGTCGGTGCCCGACTCCAGGGGACTGACCACACAGGCCTCGGCCCGATCGGTCGCCCCGTAGGGAAGACTCCGGTCGTTCACCAGGACTGAGGCGATCTGCGGATGCTGGTACCAGAGCTCGCAGTGCGGCAGGCGCTGACCTACTTCTTCGATGAGCTCCTCAGGTGTGAGCTCGTGAATGTGGAAGGGGTTGCCGGGGGGGTAGACGCGAGGGTTCGGGGACGAGACCAGGAGGATGCCCTCGGGGGCAAGGACCCGGACCAGCTCATCCATCGTCTCCTTCTGGGCAGCGACGTGCTCCAAGGCCTCGAAACACACGACAAGGTCGAATGTGGCGTCCTCCCAGGGGATCCGGGCCAGGTCGCCCTGGACGAACTCCGCCTCTGGAACTCGCCGCTTCGAATCGGCGATGGCCTCCGCCGAGATGTCGAGACCCTTGGCACTGGCCGCCCCCGACCGCAGGAGCCACTGCGTGCCCCACCCCACCCCACACCCGGCGTCGAGGACACGGCGACCGTGGGCCAGTTGCCCGGCCAGGGCGTACCGAGCGACGTGCTCGGCCTCGATGAGCTCGCCTCCCATCGCCTCGGGTACGAATCGCTCGCCGGTTGCTTCGGTCATGCCCTCACCGCCCTTCGGTGGTAACTCGCCTGTTCCGACTGCAGGAGCCGGGTCGTACTCGACGGGAGCACGGCCCCCAGGTCCGCCTCCGGATCGGCGAGCAAAGCCGACAACGCGCCGCCGATCCTCTCCCCATAACGCTCTTGCGCCAATCGCTTCACGACCCCATCCCTACCCCGCTTGCCGGCCGCCCGCAGGTCCTCCAGTGACATCCCCAAGACCAAGTTCAGGATCCCAATGAGGCCTTCGAGGTCGTTGGCCCGGGTCAACCAACCGTTGATCCCGTCCTCGACGATGTTGGGCACGCCGAAGACATCGGTGGCAACGATGGGAAGCTCGAAAGCCATGGCCTCGAGCATCGACCTCGGCAGTGACTCGACGTCGGAGCCCGAGACCAAGATGTCAGCCAGGTGATACCAGCTGTACACATCGGGGCCGACCGGCACTAGGTAGATCCGGTCCCCGAACTCCGATCGCCGCGCCTGCTCGGCGATGGCCTGGCAGAAGGGACTCCCATGGCTCCCCATGAGGACGAGATGGATGGATGAGTGCACTTCTGCCAGCTCGTCGAAAGCCGCCAGGATCATGCCCTGAGATTTGCGCCCTTCGAACGTGCCCACCACCAGGAGCACGGTGTCGTCGGGCCCGAAGCCCGCACCCCTCCGAAGCTCGCTGCGATCGACCCGCCGGCGAAAGAGATCGATCTCCTCGAGCTCGATGCCGTAGTCGACAATGAAAGCCCGTTCGTCCGGAATGAATTGGCTGAACAGGTCTGCTGTCTGCTGAGCCTCGAAGATCATGCCTGTAGCGAGACCGAGGCTGGCGTCGTGCCGATGGCGAGCGTAGGTGTGAATCCCCTGGTAACCCCAGCAGAGGAAGCGGTACACCGGGGTGGGGAAGCTCTCATGAATGGCCCAGAGGCAGGGAATGCCCAGTCTCGAGGCAGCGTCCACGGCCGGGAACACGCCCATCGTGTTGACGAGGAGGACGCCGACATCGTGCGCCTGCATCAGCAGGGAAAGCTCGTGGATATGGCCTTCGTACGCCGCTGGATTGGCGACTTGGGCTCCCGAGTTGACGTGGACCGCCACCCCCAAGCGCTCGAGCTCGGCTCGAAGCGGCCCTTCAGCGTGGGCCACCAGGATCCAAGGATGCGGCGACGCGGGCACCGCTTGACGCAAGAGGTCCACCAGCCACAACTGCCCTCCTCCATAGGAGAGGTCGTGGGTG
>DATGGF010000464.1:0-5562 GCA_035308625.1 Acidimicrobiales bacterium
AACTGCTGCCCAGTCCCAGCCGGGAGAACCAGAGCAGCCCTCCGCAGGCAAGCAGCGGCCCCGTCATGAGCAGTGGTTTCGGGCCGATCCGCCCCACCAACTGCGCGCTGATACCGGCCACGACCATGATGCAGACGGCGAAAGGTAGGTAGGACACTCCGGCCCGCAACGGGCTGAAGCCGAGCACGTTCTGCAGGAAGAGGGTGAGGAAGAAGAACATCGAGAACATGGCCGTGCCGATGGCCAGCATGATGGCGTAGGCACCGGACCGGTTGCGGTTCCGGAAGATGTGCAGTGGCATCAGCGCATGCGGCGCCCGGACCTCGAGGATCACGAACGCCACCAAGAGGACACCTCCGGCCGCCAGGGTGCCCACCGTGGAGGCCGAGCCCCAGGAATGGCTGCTGGCGTGGATGAGCCCGTACACGAGCAGCGTCATGCCGGCGGTGGCCGACAGGGCGCCAGGCAGGTCGAGCCCGCCCGGCCGGACCTCGGTCTCCGCCAACACCCGCGGGGCCACCAGGATCGTGAAGAGCCCTATGGGCACGTTGACGAAGAGGACCCACCGCCAGCTGAGTGCGTCGGTGAGTACACCGCCGGCCAGCACGCCGATGGCGCCACCAGCACCGGACATGGCGGCATACACGCCCATGGCCCGGTTGCGCTCCCGGCCTTCGGGGAACGTGCTGGCCACGAGCGACAGCGCGGTGGGGGCGGTGATGGCGCCGCCCACACCTTGGAGCGCGCGGGCGGCGATGAGCCACGCCTGACTGGTGGCCAGACCGCCGAGCAGCGACGCCAGCGAGAACACCGAGAGCCCGACGACGAACATGCGCCGGCGCCCGAACAGATCGCCCGTGCGGCCGCCGAGGAGGAGCAACCCGCCGAAGGCGAGCGTGTAGCCGTTGATGACCCACTCGAGGTTGGCCGACGAGAAGTGCAGTGCTCGCTGGACCGATGGCAGCGCGATGTTCACGATGGATGCATCGAGCACCACCATGAGCTGCGCCGTGGCAATGACGAGCAGCGCCAAGCCCAGGCGCGGCGCTGGTGGTCGGGCAAGGGCTTGACCGGTGGTGACCGCTTGATCGACCTCCCCGCCCTGGTTGGTCACCACGTCCTCCCCTGTCGTCCACCAACCGGTCTTCGGTCCACTCTATTGAGTGGCCGGGTCGAGGTGGATCAGACGAGGAACCCCCTGCCGTCGGCCCAGTAGCGGGGCCCAGGACATAGGGCAGGCTCGGGGACCTTCGCCTCTGGGGGCACGGCCCGGCGCTTCGTACCGTCGTTCCCAGAGCGAGTGCTCCTCAGTCGCCTCGCGGAGGAGGTGGTCGTGGTGCAAGGCATCAGGATCGACAACGACACCATCGGCGGCGAATTGTTGGGATCGGCGGGCCATCCTTGTCGGCGTTTTTCCCCGGGTCGGACCTGCGCGGAGGAGGGTTGCCACACTCGGCTGTCGGTGTACAACGCGCACTCCCGCTGTGCCCTCCACGACTTCGACCAGTCGCTCGCGCATCTTTCGGACCACCGACGCCTTCACGCCCGTCGGGCTCGGACGCCCATGACCGGGTCGCCCCGACGTATCGAAGCGGCTTGACCGACCGGGAGGAGACTCGTCGATGGCGACGCTGCTCGAGTGCCGTGGCCTGGAAAAACGCTTTGGCGATCGACTGGCTGTCGATGGCATCACGTTCTCCATCGACACCGGCGAGGTGTTCGGGCTTCTCGGACCCAACGGTGCGGGCAAGACGACGACCGTCAAGATGGTGTGCGGCCTGTTGGAACCTGACGCCGGCCGCGTTCTGATCGATCGGCAGCATCGGGCTCCAGCTGGCCATCCTGTTGGCCTTCGCCGCCGGATTCGCTCTTCTCGCTGTGACGCGCTTTCGTCACCTGGTGGCGACCCGTTGAGAGGGGCATCTTGGGATTCGTGGCCGTCCACGTAGCGACAGATCGGCCCGCAGACGACGTGGGCGCCCAGGACCGGGTAAAGCCGGCGCGATTCGCCACAGCCTTGCGGGCGCTCATCAGGTGTGCCTTCCGCTGCGCCTTGCTGATCGTCAGGCGCCAGATCCGTCAACCCCGTGTCGTCGTGGGAACGCGCTTCACCTTCGCCAACGGCACGGCGGCGACCGTCTATCGGGAGACGATCATCGAACGGAGCCCCGCCCGGATGCCGGCCATGCTCGAGGTCTGCTTTCGTCTCCGTCACGTGCACAGCCCGCTGGCCCATGCCCTGTTCCGCTGGGAGAGCGAGCTCAACACCGTGCTCTTCGCTGGTTTCCCCGGCCTGATCTCGAAGCTCTGGTTCACCCAGGATGAGCGCGGCCTTTACCGAGGGCTCTACGAATGGGACGGTCCGGAGCTGGCTGTTTCCTACGTCCGCTCGCTGTGGTGGGTGCTGGCCCTGGTGAGCGAGCCGGACTCCATCGACTTCCACGTGGTCCCGGGTTGGCGTCGCGCGGATCTGGCCGAGGACACGCTCGCACCAGACCAGAAGTGCTCACCCGGCTCTCGGCAGTGGTGGCGCGTGACCGGGACATCGCCCTCGATGCCGCTGCACGCGTCGGCCGGCGACGAGGCGCCCGGCACGGGCTCAGACGGCGCCGAGCTCCTCGGCCCAGTCGGGAGCATCGTGCCCTAGGGCCACGTGGGGATGGACGCCCTCGAGCACATCGAGGTTCTGCCCCACCAGTTGCAACCGGTCGATGAGCTCCACCCGCTCCTCGGGGCTGAGCCCCTCACAGATCCGCTGCTCGAGCGCCATGGCCAGTGCGGTGGCCTTGTCGAGCAGGGCCCAGCCCATGCCGGTGACGTGCAGGGTGCGGGCCCGGCGGTCAGAGGGGTGGACCCGGCGCTCGATCAGGCCCCGCTCCTCGAGGTGGTCCACCAGGGACACCATGCTGCTGGCCGGGATGCGCAGCAGGTCGACCAGGAAATTCTGCGACTGACCCTGGTTGGCCACGATGGCCCGCATGAGGGCGAAGTGCCGCGGCTCGAGGCCGACCTCTGACATGGCGTTGCGGAACTGGCGGGCCACCACATAGCCCAGCTGGGACAGCAGGAACCCCACGGCTTGGCCGAGTCCCGTCGGGCGCGATGAGCTTCGTGTCCCGTCCCCGTCCTTTGCAGGCGGACTCGGGACGCCGTTGGTGCCGGGGTCCGTGCCCATGTCGAAAAGCTTACTTCACAAACAGAACCTTTCGTAGTAGAACTGTTCCAGCTCGAATCTTTCCTTCTCGATCAGACCCACCGTCCCCGCCCCGGAGGCCACCCATGACCCTGTCGACGCTCCCCCGCCGCCCGGTCCCCGCACCGTCCCGTCCCTCTCTCGGCGCCACCGGCCGCCTGGCGGCGTGGGTGGTCCGGCACCGCCGGGTCGTTCTCGTCGCCTGGGCCATCGTGTTCGTCGCCGGGGGCATGGCTGCGGGAAAGGTGTCGAGCCGGCTCAAGGTGGATTTCTCGCTTCCCGGCCAGCCCGGCTACGAGACGGCCCAGCGCCTCATCCACACCTTCGGCAACGGCGGCGACACCACGCCGGGCCTGCTGGTCGTGACCGTGCCCCCGGGGCAGACGGTGACGGCCGACCGCAGCGCCATCACCGGCGCCTTCGACTCCGTCCGCCGGGCCGAGCCGGCTCTGCGCCTCATCGACCTCGGGGTGACCAACGACGCGGCTTTCGTGACCAACGAGGGACGGAGCACCTTCGCCTTCGTCTACGCGCCCGTGCCCACGAGCTTCGGCGGCGACAAGCACACCACGGCGGCCAAAGGCATCCTCGCCCGCGCCTTGCCCGGCTACCAGGTCGGGCTCACCGGCCTCGACCAGCTGGCCTCGAGCGGCAGCTCGAAGGGGCCCGGGGTCTTCGTCGAGACCATGTTCGGGGGCCTGGGCGCGCTGGCTGTGCTGGCCTTCGTGTTCGCTTCGCTCCTGGCGCTGGTGCCGCTCATCATCGCTGCGGTGTCCATCCTGGCCACGTTCCTGGTGATCCTGGGACTCACCTACCTGACCGACGTGTCGTTCATCGTCGAGTTCCTGGTCGCGCTGGTGGGCCTGGGCATCGCCATCGACTACTCGCTCCTGCTCGTCACCCGCTGGCGCGAGGAACGGGCCAAGGGACGTGACGCATCGGAAGCGGTGATCGCCGCGGCCGACACCGCCGGACGCGCCGTGGTCCTGTCCGGCATCACGGTGGCCATCGGCCTGGTGGCCCTGGTCGTCCTGCCCGTGCCGGGCCTGCGCAGCACGGGCATCGGCGGGATGCTCATCCCGCTCGTGTCGATCCTGGTGGTCAACACCTTGCTCCCCGCCCTGCTGGCCGGCATCGGGCCTCGGGTGGACTGGCCCCGGTTGCGCCACGAGGACCACGCCAGCCGGTTGTGGAGCCGCTGGGCCGCCGGGGTGGCGCGCAAGCGCATCACCGCCACCGTGGTAGCAGTGGGCGTCCTGGTGCTGTGCACCCTGCCGATCTTCGGGCTCAAGGTGGGCACCACCTCGGCCGCGGCGGAAGCCCGCACCGGCGCGGCGCACGACACCCTGGCACTGTTGCAGCGGGGCGGCGTGCCCGGTGGCGCGCTCACACCCATTGACGTCGTCACCACCACCGCAGCCGCCCCGGCGACGCTGGCCCGGCTGCACGGGCTGCCCGGTATCCACGACGCCGTGCTGGCCCAGGGCCCGAGCGCCAACCGCGGTGGGATCTCCGACATCGTTGTCGTTCCGAACGAGGAGACGGTCAACAACACCACCCTCGCCTCGGTGCGCGCTGTGCAGCACGCGGTGGACGGGCGACCCGGCGTCATCGGCGTCACCGGACTGGGGCCGATCGAGCAGGACTACAGCCACTCGGTGTTCGGGAACTTCCCCTTGATGTTCTCCCTCATCGCCCTGGTCACCTTCCTCCTGCTGGCACGGGCCTTCCGCTCGCTGCTGTTAGCGCTCAAGGCGGTGTTGCTCAACGTCGTGTCCATGGCGGCTACCTTCGGGCTGCTCACCTGGTTCTGGCAGGAGGGCCACGGCTCGTCGACCATCTTCAACATCCCGGCCACCGGCGCCATCACCTTCTGGGTGCCGCTGATGGTGTTCGCCTTCCTCTTCGGGTTGTCGATGGACTACGAGGTCTTCATCCTCACCCGGGTGCGCGAGGAGTACGACCGCAGCGGGGACACCAAGGGGGCGGTCATCGAAGGGCTGGGCCGCACAGGCCGGCTGGTGACGAGCGCCGCGCTCATCTTGTTCCTGGCCTTCGCCTCGCTGGCCTCGGCCCCCAACACCGACATCAAGGTGCTGGCCACCGGGCTCGGGGCCGGGATCCTGCTCGATGCCACTGTGGTGCGGGCACTGCTCGTACCCGCGCTCGTCTCGCTCCTGGGTCGCTGGAATTGGTGGCTTCCGGGTCCGCTCGCCCGGGTCTTGCGGGCACAACCGGCGCCGTTGGAGCCCGCCAGCACCTGAGCTCGGCCGTCGGCGACTGAGGTCGTCTGCGCCGAGAGGTTCAGCCCCGGAAGAGATCGGGGAACGAGGTGGCAGCCAGGCTGCGGAAGCCTGTCTTCCAGTCCA
>DATGGF010000465.1:0-8524 GCA_035308625.1 Acidimicrobiales bacterium
TCCACCGCGAACTGGATGTTGGACCCGCCCGTCTCCACCCCTACCCGCCGGATGCACGCGAAGGCGTCGTCGCGCATGGCCTGGTACTCGACGTCCGACAGGGTCTGAGCCGGCGCCACCGTGATCGAGTCGCCGGTGTGCACACCCATGGGGTCGAGGTTCTCGATCGAGCACACCACCACGCAGTTGTCCACGCGGTCGCGCATCACCTCGAGCTCGTACTCCTTCCACCCGGCGATGGACCGCTCGATGAGGATCTGCTGCACGGGGCTGGCCGCCAGGCCCTCGGCGGCCAGCCGAGCCAGCTCGTCGCGATCGCGGGCGGTGCCCGTGCCGGCACCCCCGAGGATGAAGCTGGGGCGGATCATGATGGGGAAGCCGATCTCCTCTCCCACCGCCATCGCCTCCGACAGCGACCCGGCGAAACCCGAGGCCGGCACCTCCAGGCCGATCTCCTCCATGGCCGCCTTGAACCGGTCGCGGTCCTCGGCGGTGGAGATCGCCTCGGCGTTGGCCCCGATGAGCTGCACGCCGAATTCGTCGAGGACGCCGTTACGGACAAGGGCCATGGCCAGGTTGAGCGCCGTCTGGCCGCCCAGGGTGGGGAGCAGCGCATCGGGCCGTTCCCGTTCGACGATGGCGGCCAGGACCTCCGCGTCGAGGGGCTCGACGTAGGTGCGGTCGGCCAGCTCGGGGTCGGTCATGATCGTGGCCGGGTTGGAATTGGCCAACACCACGCGGTACCCCTCGCGGCGCAGCACCCGGCAGGCCTGTGTTCCCGAGTAGTCGAACTCACAGGCCTGGCCGATGACGATGGGTCCCGAGCCGACGACGAGGATCGTCGAGATGTCGGTGCGCCGGGGCATCAGGCTCGCTGTGCCTCGATCATGGCGACGAATTCGTCGAACAGGTACCGAGCGTCGTGGGGGCCCGGCCCGGCCTCGGGGTGGTACTGCACGCCGAAGGCGGCCGCGCCGGTCGCCTTGATCCCCTCGACCACCCCGTCGTTCAAGTTGACGTGCGTGACCTCGGCGACGGGCCGTCCTCCGGGGGCGAGCGACTCGGCAGATACCGCGTAGTTGTGGTTCTGGCTGGTGATCTCCACCGCGCCGGTGTCGAGACGGCGCACCGGATGGTTCCCCCCGTGGTGCCCGAAGGGGAGCTTGTAGGTGCGGCCGCCGAGGGCCGTGGCGAGCAACTGGTGACCCAGGCAGATGCCGAAGACGGGGACCCGGCCGATGAGGTCGGCCACGATGGCCGCCTGACCGGGCAGCGCCGCGGGATCCCCGGGGCCGTTGGAGAGGAAGACCCCGTCGGGGGCCATCGCCAGGGTCTGCTCCGCCGGGAAGCCGGCCGGCACCACCGTGACGGTGGCGATACGGCCAAGGCACTCGAGCATCGTCTGCTTGACCCCGAAGTCGTACGCCACGACGGACAACGGGCCCGTCCCGACCCGGTAGGGCTCGGTGGTGGTGACCCCGGAGACGAGGTCACAACCGGTGGTCCCCGGCTCGGCCGCGGCCGCGGCGGCCAACTCGCGCTCGCCGGCGGTGCCGAAGGCGCAGCCGATGGCCCCGGCCTCACGTATGTGGCGGGTGAGGCGGCGGGTGTCGACGCCCGTGATCCCCGGGATGCCATGACGGTCGAGGAACTCCTCCAGTGAGGCGCGGGCCCGCCAGCTCGAAGGACGGCGAGGCACGTCACGCACCACGATGCCGCGGCACCACGGGCGGTCGGCCTCGTCGTCTTCCGGGGTGACGCCGTAGTTGCCGATGTGCGGGTAGGTGAAGGCGATGACCTGCCCGGCGTAGCTCGGGTCGGTGACCACCTCCTGGTAGCCGGCAAGCACGGTGTTGAAGACCAGCTCGCCGGTGGCGATGCCCGAGGGAGCGGCGGCGCCGATGGCTTCGCCCTCGAAGACCTCGCCGTCAGCCAGGACGAGCAGCGCGGGTGGGGCGGCGCCGAACGGGGCGACCGGCGCCGCCGTCATCGCTGCGCCTCGCCGTCGACCACCACCGCTTCCCCGCGCCGCACGGTGTGGCGCACCCGCCCGGTCAGGGTCTGGCCGGCCCACGGTGTGTTGCGACTGCGGCTGGCCAGTCGCAACGGGTCGACCTCCCACCTCTCGGTGGGGTCGAAGACGCAGAGGTTGGCCGGCGCTCCCGGCTGCACCGTGGCCCCCTGGTCCCCGCCCTGGTCGACAGCCAGCCGGGCGACGCGCGCCGCCTGCCACGACAGCAGGCCGAGCACGTCGCGGACGGCCATGCCCGCCGAGCCGCCCGGCTCGCCTTCGGCTCCGGTCTCGGCCCCGCCGGCGGACTCAGCGACACCGGGGCCCAGAGCCCCGAGGGTGACGGCCAGGGCTGTCTCGAGCCCGAGCATCCCGGGAGCGGCCACGTCCATGGTGGTGTCCTTGGACTCAGGTGGGTGCGGCGCGTGGTCGGTGGCCACCGCGTCGATGACGCCCGCCGCGCACGCCGCCCGCAGGGCGGCCACGTCGGCGACACTGCGCAAGGGGGGGTTCACCTTGCCCACCGGGTCGTAGCCGGCCAGCTCGGCGTCGGTCAGTGCCAAATGGTGCGGGGTCACTTCGGCGGTGACCGCCAGGCCTTCGGCCTTGGCCGCGGCCACCAGGGCCACCGAGCCCGCCGTCGAGAGATGCAGGAAGTGCACGCGGCCGCCCGTCATGCGGCACAGCGCGATGTCGCGCGCCACCATGAGCTCCTCGGCCTCGGCGGGAATGCCGGGCAGCCCCAGCCGGCTCGACCACGCACCTTCGTGCATGCAGCCGCCGGCCGACAACGACGCCACCTCGCAATGCTGGGCCAGGGTCACCCCGAGGGCCCGGCTGTACTCCAGGGCGCGTCGCATCACGGCGGCGTCCTGCACTCCCGCCCCGTCGTCGGTGAACAGGTGGACGCCGAGGGCGGCCATCTCGGCCATGGGCGCCAGACGCTCGCCGGCCCGGCCCACCGTGATGGCACCGGCCACCGCCACCCGGCACAGCGCCTTCTCCCCCAGATCGAGGACCTCGCGCACGACGGCGGCGTCGTCGATCGGCGGGTCGGTGTTCGGCATGGCGACCACCGCGGTGTAGCCCCCGATGGCGGCCGCCCGCGACCCGGACTCGACCGTTTCCGCCTCTTCGGCCCCCGGCTGGCGCAGATGGGTGTGGAGGTCGACGAGGCCGGGCGACACGATGCACCCGCCCGCGTCGAGGATGCGGGCGCCGGCGGGAGCCTCCAGAGTGGGGCCCACAGCCGTGACCCGGCCATCGGCCACCAGCACGTCGCCGCGTCGTTCGCCGGATTCGTCGACGACGGTGCCGCCGCGCAGCAGCAGCGTGCCGGCAGCGTCGCCGGTGACTGGCTCACTCACCGGCGGCTCCCGACACGAGGGACGCGGGGTCGGCACCGGGCCCCGAGCCGAGCAGGAGGAACAGCACCGCCAT
This sequence comes from Acidimicrobiales bacterium, assembly GCA_035308625.1. Lineage (GTDB taxonomy): Bacteria > Actinomycetota > Acidimicrobiia > Acidimicrobiales > UBA8190 > DATGGF01. The sequence goes on from DATGGF010000465.1 coordinate 3,452, forward strand.
GCGGACGGCCACTCCGTTGGCCACCTGGCGCAGCACCACCGAGCCGGGGAGATCGGCCACCTCGTCGGCGATCTCGACGCCCCGGTTCATGGGCCCGGGGTGCATGACGAGCGCGCCGTCGCCCAGCCGGGCGGCGCGCCGCGCCGTGAGCCCGTAGCCAGCCGAGTACTCCCGCACCGAGGGCAGGAAGGCCCCCGATCCGCGCTCGAGCTGAAGGCGCAGGAGGTAACAGACGTCGAGGGACCCGAGGACGTCGTCCAAGTCGTGGGTGACGGCCTCGACGGGCCATCCCTCGAGCGACGTGGGCAGCAGGGAGCCGGGGGCGATCAAGGTGACCACGGCCCCGAGGGGCGCCAGGGCGCCGACGAGGGACCGGGCCACCCGGCTGTGGCGGATGTCCCCCACGATGCCGACGCGCAGGCCGGAAAAGCATTCGGTCCCGGTGTCGCCGAGCGACCGACCCGACCGCTCGGCCAGGACCTGGCGGATGGTGTAGCAGTCGAGCAGCGCCTGGGTGGGGTGCTCGTGCCAGCCGTCCCCCGCGTTCACCACGGCCGCGTCCACCCACCGGGCCACCTGGGCCGGGGCCCCGGCACAGGGGTGGCGCACGACGAAGGCGTCGACCCCCATGGCGGCCACCGTCTCGACCGTGTCGCGCAGCGATTCGCCCTTCTTCACCGACGACGTGGCGGTGGGGAAGCTGAGCACGTCGGCCGACAGCCGGCGGGCCGCCGTCTCGAACGAGAGCCGGGTCCGGGTCGACTCCTCGGCGAAGAGCGTGACCACGGTGCGGCCCCGCAGGGCCGGGACCTTGGGGATGGCCCGCCTCCCCACCTCGGCGAAGGCGTCCGACACGGCCAGGACCTCGGCGATGCCGTCGGCGCCGAGGTCGGTCACCGACAGCAGGTGCCGGCCCCGGTCGGTGGGAGCGTCGCTCACCGGGGCACCGTCCCCTCGAGGCACCCCGTCACCGGGGCACCACGTCGCCCAGCACGACGCCGTCGAGGCTCACGTCCACCTGTTCGTCGATGCGGGTCGGCATGTTCTTGCCCACGTAATCGGGCCGGATGGGCAGCTCGCGATGACCGCGGTCCACCATCACCGCCAGCTGCACGGAACGGGCCCGGCCGTAGTCGGCCAGTGCGTTGAGCGCGGCCCGGACCGTGCGCCCGGTGAAGAGCACGTCGTCGACCAGCACGACGAGCTGGCCGGCCAGGTCGCCGGGAATCTCGGTGGTCGCCTCGGGCAGGACAGGCCGGATCCCGATGTCGTCGCGGTAGAAGGCGACGTCGAGGGTGCCCACCGCGACGTTCGTACCGGTGACCTCCTCCAGGACGTGCCCGATGCGGTGCGCCAGGGGGACGCCGCCGGTCTGGAGGCCGATGACCACCACGTCCTCGAGCCCGTGATTGCGCTCGACGATCTCGTGGGCGATGCGCACGAGAGCCCGCTGGACGTCCTCAGCCGAGAGAACCTGGACCCGGGGAACGAAAACCCCACCTCGCGGTGGGGTCAGTCTGCGTTCGCGCTCAGCCACCCAGGGCTCCTCATCGTCCGTACGGGCCTCTCAGGACCCGCTTCACGGCCGCACCGATGGTATCAGGCGCGCACCTCGGCGGCGATGGTCGACAGCACGCCGTTCACGAAACGACCCGAGTCGTCGGTGGAGTACTGCTTCACCAACTCGACCGCCTCGTCGATGACGACGGCCACCGGGACATCGAGCTCGTCGAGCAACTCGAACACGGCCATGCGCAGCACGGCGCGGTCGACCGCCGGCATGCGAGCGAGCTCCCAGCCCACCGCCGATCCGGCCAGCAACCCGTCGATCCGCTCCCCGAGGCGGGCCACGCCCCGGACCAGGCGCTCGGCATACGGGTCGGGGGCCACCGGCAGGTCGTCGACGAGGGCGGCGGGGTCGAGATGCTTCGCCTCGGCCTCGTAGAGCAGGCCCAAGGCCCGCTCCCGCGCCTGGTGACGGGGCCCGGCATCCCCGTTGTGGGAATCGCCAGGGCCGGGATCGTCCGGGTCGGGATCGCCGGGGACCGCTGACACCGCTCGCGCCCTGCCCCGTGCTCGACCGGGTCAGGCCCGGGTCAGGTACTCGCCGCTGCGGGTGTCGACCTTGACCCTCTCACCGGGATTGACGAACAGCGGGACCTGGATGACGAGACCCGTTTCGAGCGTGGCCGGCTTGCGGGCGCCCGAGACCCGGTCGCCCTGCACCCCCGGCTCGGTCTCGGCCACCGTGAGCTCCACCGCGGCGGGCAGGTCCACCCCGACGATCTCCTCGCCGTAACGCTGGAGCACGGCGCTGTCGCCTTCCTTCAAGTAGTTGGCGGCGGAGCCGAGGGTGTCGGGGCTCACGTGGATCTGGTCATAGGACGAGGTGTCCATGAACACGACGTCCGTGCCGTCGCGGTAGAGGAACTGCATCTCGCGCTTCTCGACGATGGCCTGCTCGACGCGCTCGTCGGCCCGGAAGGTCCGCTCGATGACGGCGCCGGTGCGCACGTTCTTCAACTTGGTCCGCACGAAGGCGCCGCCTTTACCCGGCTTCACGTGCTGGAACTCCACCACTCCGAACAACCCGTCGGGCAGGTCGAGGGTCATCCCGTTGCGGAGGTCGTTGGTGGTGACGGCCATCAGGGGTCTGTCCTTGCTTCTGGTCGGGGTGTCTATGGACTACGAACGGGCCCCGTCGAGAAGGGGCTCCTTCGGGAACCGGGTGAGCGGCCGACAGCCGTCCTCGGTGACGACCACGGTGTCCTCCACCCGGACTCCACCCACTCCGGCCAGGTACACGCCCGGCTCGACGGTGACGACGACGCCGGGGGCGAGGATAGCAGTGGTCCCTGGTCCGACTGCCGGCGCCTCGTGGATGTGGAGGCCCACTCCGTGGCCGGTTCCGTGCTCGAACTCGTTGCCGTAGCCGGCTTCGGTCACCAGGTCACGACAGACACGATCGACCTCGCCCGTCGTCACTCCCGGGCGCACCGCGTCGACCCCGGCGGCCTGGGCCGTCGTCACCGCGTCGAACACGGGCGCCAGGATGGAGGGCGGGTTGCCCCCGACACTGAACGTGCGGGTCATGTCCGATCGATAGCCCTCGACGATCGCACCGAAGTCGATCACCACGCAGTCGCCAGCGGCGATCCGGCGCGTCCCCGGACGGGCGTGCGGCTTGGCCGCGTTGGGCCCGGAAGCCACGATCGTCTCGAACGCCCGGTCCTCCGCCCCGAGACGGCGCATGGCGGAATCGAGGACCAACGCCACCTCGGCCTCGGTGGGCTCGTCGGCCAGCATGGGCAGGGTCTCGGCCAGCGCGGCATCGGCGATGGCCGCCGCCCGGCCCATGCGGTCGAGCTCGGCGCCGTCCTTCACCAGCCGCAGGGCCTCGACCACTCCCGACGTGGCCACGAGCTCAGCGCTACGGAGCACCTCGGCCCAGCGTCGCTGCGCCGCCCAGGTGATGCCATCGGCCTCCAGGCCGATGCGGCGCGCCCCGGCCCGGGCCGCCAGACCGGCCAGCGCGTCGCGCTGCGCGGCCGGCGCGCCCACCACCACGTCGACCACCGCGCCCGCCCCCGAGGCATCGAGCTGCTCGCCGGCCTGGGTCCGGTAGCGCCCGTCGGTGGCGAGCATGGCTTCGTCAGCGGTGACGAGAAGCGTCCCGGCCGAGCCGGTGAACCCGGTGAGGTACCGGACGTTGGCCAGCTCGGTCACGAGCAGCGCATCGGCTCCGGCATCGTCGAGAAGCGGGCGCACCCGGTCGAGACGGTCGCCCACGAGCAGGGGGGCCAGCGCGCCACCGAGCCAAGCGGGCGTCACCGGGGCGGCAATCTCACGGGTGGCGGGGTCAAGCGTTGCGCGCCGCGAGGAGCCGGGCAGTGGCCTGCACGGCGAGCCGATAGCCGATGCCGCCGAAACCGGCCACGGTGCCGTCGGCCACCGGGGCCACCACCGACGTGTGCCGCCACGGTTCACGAGCGGCCGGATTCGAGAGGTGCAGCTCGACCACGACGCCGTCGAAGCACGCCAACGCGTCGGACAGCGCCCACGAGTAGTGCGAGAGCGCGCCGGCATTGACCACCAACGCGGCCGCCCGGCCCCGCGCCCGGTGGACGAGCTCCACCAACTCGCCCTCGTGGTTGGACTGGTGGTGCTCGAGGACGAGGCCCAGCTGCGTGGCCTCGTCAGTCGCCGCGGCCACGTGGTCGGCCAGCGTCTCCGAGCCGTACACCTCGGGCTGCCGTTCACCCAACAGGTCCAGGTTGGGCCCCGACAGCAACACGACCAGCGGCGACGAGTCGGTCACGGTGCGCACCCCACGGCGGCCAGGCTAGCGACGACGGCTTCGGCACCGACGCCCCGTACGAGCTCCACACCCGACGGCCCGTCGAGCACGAAGCTCAGGTCGTGGTGGGCCTTCTTGTCTCGGGTCATGTACTCGACGAGCTGGCCGGCCGAGAGCCCCGGGGGGATCCGGGTGGGGAGGTCGAAGGCCCCGACGACCTTGCGGTGCAGGTCCACCCGGCCGTCGTCGATCCGGCCGAGGCGCCGGGCCAGCTCAGCCGCGAACACGAGCCCGATGGCCACCGCCTCGCCGTGGCGCAGGTCCACCGGGCTCCCGGGGGCGAAGCCGGCTGCTTCGAGCGCGTGCGCCAGGGTGTGCCCGTAGTTGAGCACGGCGCGACGACCACCCTCGCGCTCGTCCTCCGCCACTACGGCGGCCTTGATCCCGGCACAGCGCGCCACCTGCTCGTCGAGTCCGAGGGCGAGCAGGTCATCGCCGGGCCGCGCTTGGTCCGGGCGGCCGTCGATGAAGGCGTACTTGGCCATCTCGCCGCGGCCGGAGGCGAGCTCGCGCGGCGGCAGGGTAGCCAGCGTGTCGGTGTCGCATACCACGGCGAGCGGCTGCCAGAAGGCGCCCACGAGGTTCTTGCCCTCGGGGAGATTGACCCCGGTCTTCCCGCCGATGGCCGCGTCCACCTGAGCCAGCAGGGTGGTGGCCACGTTGATGTAGCGCACCCCCCGCAGGTAGGTGGCCGCGGCGAAGCCGGCCACATCGGT
>DATGGF010000466.1:0-2880 GCA_035308625.1 Acidimicrobiales bacterium
CGGGCCGCCGAGTGCCCGTCGGTGGCCGGGCAGTAGGTCTCGAGCGCGAAGACCATGCCCTCCTTGATCTCCAGTGGCGCGTCGAGCGAGGTGAGCCGGGAGATGATGGGGCGTTCGTGCAGGGCCAGCCCGAGCCCGTGCCCGAACTCCAGGCCGAAGGCGGTCTTCTCGTCGGCCAGCCCGATCTCCTGCGCCTCCGGCCACAGCCGGGCCACCTGGTCGGTGGACACGCCGGGCTTGATCATGTCGATGGCGACGTCGATCCACTCGCGGGCCCGCTTGTACGCGTCCTTTTGCGACTCGGTGGCCCAGCCGACCGCGAAGCAGCGGTAGTAGCAGGTCCGGTAACCGTTGTAGGAGTGCATGATGTCGAAGAACGCCTGCTCGCCGGGCCTGATCATGCGGTCGGAGAAGTTGTGCGGGTGCGGGTTGCACCGCTCGCCGGAGACCGCGTTGATGCTTTCCACATCGTCGGAGCCCATCTCGTACAGGCGCTTGTTGGCTAGGGCGACGATCTCGTTCTCCCTTATGCCGGGCTTCAGGGCGGCGGCGATGTCCTGGTAGGTGCCGTCCACCATGCTCGCCGCGGTGGCCAGCAGCGTGATCTCGTCCCGGGACTTGATCTCCCGGGCGTCCAGCATGACCTGCTGGCCGTCCCTGACGTCTATGTGCTGTCGTTGCAGCTCGAAGAAGGTGGGGACCTCGGCCCAGTCCACGCCGATGGGCTCGTCGGCGACGCCGGCCTGGTTGAGGCGGTCCTTGATCTCGGCTACCGCCTTCGCGGTCAGGCCCGAGGCGGGCGGGGCGGCGCCGCGCATGGTCGTGTAGGAGGCGATGCAGTTCTCCGGCTTCAGCCAGGGGCAGTACATGCGGTGGTGCACCGCGGCCGAGCCGAAGTCCCACAGCACGAGCTCGCCGGTCCGGGTGTACAGCGCGTACCGGCACAGCTTGTCCCTGGTCCATTCGCCGATCGCGACGCCGGTCAGGTACCTGATGTTGTTGTTGTCGAACACCAGCAGCGCGCCCAGGCCGGCCGCCTCCATGGCGGCCATGGCGCGATCGAGGCGGTGGCGTCGCAGCCGGGCGAAGTCCACCCTCTCCTCGAAGTCGACGTTCATCCGCCCGGGCGCGGGGGCGATCGGAAGCGACGGTACGGCCATGGCAGCTCCTTCTACTCGTCCCCACCATCCAATGCCGTGTGCAGTGAGACTGTCAAGACGGCCTGAGGGAACGTGCAGTGTACATTGACACCATGGTGGGACGGCATGCCGAGTGACTTCGATCCCGGCACCGGGCTCGGGCCGCGCCTGCGCCTGGCCCGCGAGGAACGCCGGCTGTCCGCGCGCGAGCTAGCCCGCAGGATCGGGTGTTCGGCCAGCCTGATCTCGCAGATAGAGCGGGGGGTTTCCGTCCCTTCCGTGGGCGTGCTCTACTCGCTGGCGACCGAGCTGGGGAGCTCGCTTGACCACCTGCTGTTCGGCGCGGAGCAGGCCCAGCGCCCCGGCCAGCACCGGCCGGCGGCCAGCTCGAGCGCTCCTGCGGCGGACGCGCCCGGTATCGTGCAGCGGGGTAATGGCCGGAGCATCATCGACCTGGCCAGCGGGGTCCGGTGGGAGCGGCTCACCCCCGGCACCGACGCCACGACCGACTTCCTCGAGGTCGTCTACTCCCCCGGCGGCCACTCCACCGACGAGCGCCGCCCGCTGCGCCACGACGGGCGCGAGTACGGCCTGGTCATCAGCGGCACGCTGCAAGCCAACGTGGGCTTCGAGAGTTACGAGCTAGGTCCAGGCGACTCGATCGCCTTCGACTCCTCGACTCCCCACGAGTACCTGAACAAGACCGGCGAGCCCGTGCACGCCATCTGGGTCGTCGTGCACACCGAGCCGGGCCGCGCCTGAGGATCGCGGCCCGGCTCTTCGGGATCAGATGGGTGTCACGGATAGCTGGTGAGGTCTACCGGTTCTACCGTGCCCGGGTTGGTTGAGGTCACCGGGCCGCCCACGCCGTTGATGATGGAGTTGTCACCTCCCGAGCCAGCGATCCACACGCCGAGGATGTTGTGGAACTGCACACCCGGCGTATGGGGCGCCTGGAAGGCCTCGGCGTCGAACAGCGTCGCGGGGGTACTGATGAAGACGACATAGCTCCCCATTCCGTAGCCCTGGAAGCTCTTGACGTTCGGGGTGACGAGGAAAGCGGGGTAACCGTCCTGAGTCGGGCTGGCCATCCAGGCGGACTGGCTGGGCGGATCGTAGGGCAGTTCGTTCTGGAAGAAGATGTCCGTGCCGCCCTGGCCGCTCCAGATCACCTCGTTCTTCTGGTAGTGCTCCACGGCCAGGCCGTAGGCGGTGACGTTGTTGCCAGTGACGACCACGCCGGTGTCGGCCTTGTTGACCGTCCAGCCCACCGCGTTGCCGTGGTCGGCGCGCCAGGCCCACAGGTCGTCGACGATCGAGTCGCTGGCGTTATCCAGCAGGCTCACCGTGGCGCTGACCGGCGTGGTCTCGGCGCCACCGATGCGGAAGAAGACGTCCTGGATCAGGTCCGGGTGGCCGGCGTCGGCCGGGCCGGGGGTTCCGACCGAGAGCAGCACCGGCGAGTTGACCGGGCCCGCGTCGATGATCAGGCCGGACAGCTTCACGCCGCTGTTCGGGACGACGATCATGGCCGCGTTGCCATGCTGCGGGACCAGGGTGGCCATACCCAGACCAAGGATCACGGTGCCGGGATGCGGAACCACGATGGGCTGGTTCAGGTCATAGACGCCCGGGGTGAGGATGAGGTTCAGGCCCCGGGCCATCGCGGCGGTCATCTGGGCACCCGACGTGCCGGGGCTGGCCACGAAGAACTTCGAGATCGGGATCGAGGTGCCGGGTT
>DATGGF010000467.1:0-2085 GCA_035308625.1 Acidimicrobiales bacterium
AGGAGCTCGGCGAAGCGTCGCCCGGTGATGGCCAGGCCGGCCACGCCCATCGCCGCAAGGTAGGAGGCGTGCCCGAGCAACGCCCAGTTGAAGACCCCGGCGTCGAGGCATCGCACCAAGTCGATCCCTTGGTAGAGCGGCGTGCACCGCACGACCAGCTGCAACCAGCCTTGGCGGTACACCGTCAGGGGGAAGAAGGTGCCGGAGAACAAGAACAACGGGATGATGGCCAGCGAGATGCGGTCGAAGTCCTGCCAGCTGCGCATGTACGAGGTGGCGGCCATGCCCGCCGAGGCGAAAGCGAAGCTGATCAGCAGAGCCGCGGGGTAGCAGAGCACGGCCCACGGGGTGAGCACGTAGCCGAGGGAGGCCATCACCACCATGAAGGCGCCCGAGTAGAGCCCCGCCCGCATGAGGCACCACAAGAGCTCGGCCAGCGCGATGTCGGACACCCCGAGCGGGGTCGACAGCACGGCGTCGTACGTCTTGGTGATCTTGAGTTTGAAGAAGATGTTGAAGGTGGCGTCGAAGAGCGCGCCGTTCATGGCCGACGAAGCCAGCAATCCGGGGGCGATGTAGGTGGCGTACGTCACCGCGTGGCCGCCGATGCTCAGCTGTTGACCCACGAGCCCGTTCAGGCCCAGGCCGATGGAGAGCAGATAGAAGAACGGCTCGAAGAACCCGGTGACGAGGAAGGCCCAGCCCCGGCGGTAGACGAGGACGTTGCGTTCCACCAGGCGCAGGGCGCGTCGACTCCCCAGAGCGGAGACCGGCGTGAGGCGAAGGGTGAGCCCGCCGCTCACAGCACCAGCCTTCGCTTGTAGGTGACCAACGCCGTGGCGTAGCCGGCCGCCGCCAGACCGAGCAGGTAGACCCCGTGGAACACGTCGGACCCGGCGCTCAGCTGGCCCAGGGTCAAGTCACGGCACAGGGCCACCCCGTGGTAGAGCGGTGTCACGTCGGCCACGATCGTGAGCCAGTGGGGCAGTTGACTGACGGGGAAGAACGTGCCCGAGAACAGAAAGAGCGGCACGAGGATCATGCGGTAGATGGTGGAGAAGGCGGTATCGGTCTCCTGGGTCGCGGCGTAGGCCGCGATGGGCGCGGCGAAGGCCAGACCCGTGAGCACGGCGGCGGGGATGGCCATCACGACCCAAGCCGACTGGACGGTGCCGAAGGCGGCCATGATCCCCACATAGATCACGGTCACCGTCATGAGGCGAACGGCGATCCACTCGAGGTGGCCGAGGAGGACGTCGGACACCTGCAATGGTGAAGCCAGCATGGCGTAGTAGGTCTTCATCCACTTGATCGCCCCCATCACGGGGTAGGTGGCCTCGTTCCCGCCGATCTGCATGGCCGTCGAGGCGAGCAGGCCGGGTGCGATGAAGACGAGGTAGCTCACGTGCTGGACGGAGTGGCTGTGGCGGTTGACGAGCGAACCCAGGCCCACGCCCATGCCGGCCAGGTAGAGGACCGGGTAGAGGAAGCTGGTGGTAACCGATCCGCGCCATGTCCGCTTGTACTGGTACGCCCAGTAGCGCAGGGCGCGCACCGAGGGCGGCTCGTAGCGGCCTGTGGCCACGCTCACCCGGGCCCGTTCGTCACCGAGCCCGCTCAGGACCGGACCGCTCATCAGTCGACCAGGCTGCGGCCGGTGAGATAAAGGAACACGTCCTCCAAGCTGGAGCGGCGCACCAAGGTCCGCTCAGGCGTCAGCCCGAGCCGATGCACCTCTTCGACGACACGCTCGCCGTCGTCGGTGTACAGGAGCAGCCGGTCGGGGAGGACTTCGTGGCGAGGGGCGATACCGTCGAGGCGCGTCGCCACCTCGGCATGGTCGCCCGAGGCGAAGCGCAGCTCGACAACTTCCCGCGTCGAATACTGGTCGATGAGGTCGAGGGGCGGTCCCTCGGCGGCGATGCGGCCGTTGTCCATGATGACGAGCCGGTCGCACAGCTGTTCGGCCTCGTCCATGTAGTGGGTGGTGATGACGAGGGTCACCCCCTGCTGCTTGAGCCGGTAGAGGCGGTCCCACACCAGATGGCGGGCCTGGGGGTCGAGCCCGGTGGTGGGCTCGTCCAG
>DATGGF010000468.1:0-8888 GCA_035308625.1 Acidimicrobiales bacterium
CCCACAGCCGGCCGACCCCAGCAACAGCGCCACGCTCACGATGGCCGGCGCCGTCCGGCGCCACTGCGCCTGGGCCGTCATGGGCGGCGGCGCTGGCGCCATGCCAACCCACCCACGCCCAACAGGCTCAGGGCGGACAGCGCCAGTGCGGTGATCGACAGTGCATCGCTCCCCGAGCCGCCACCCGTGCCTGCCGGCGCAGAGGGTCCCGAGCCGGCGGAAGCGGCCGGAGTCAAGGTCAGCTCGGGAGCCGGAGTGTCGGGCTCGGGCTGTCCGGCCACCGGGACCTCGATCCAGCGCACGATCTCGCCCGAGGAGTAGGTCTGCAGGGCCTTGAACACGAGCGTCGCCGCGTGATCGGGGACGGCACCGGCCGCCAGAGAAAAGTCCTCGTACTGGCCCGGCGCGATCCCGCCGGCCGTGGCCGTCCAGGTCACGTCGGACACCACCTGGCTCACCGGGCCGTCGTCGGTCTGCACGGGCTTGGCCAGCGTGCGTGTCTCCACCGTGGCCTTCCACCCCGGCACGGGCAACACGTCGACCGTAAGGAGCGGCAACGTCGCCGGCAGGAACACCTGCACCGTCACCGTGTCGGCGTCGTCACGCTCGTTGGGGACGCGGAAGGTGAGCTCGACGTCACTGGAGCCGGCCGGGAGCGAGCTCGGGTGCACGGTCACGTGCGCCCAGGCGGCGGGAGCTCCGAGGAGGACGGCCGACACCACCGCCAGGGCTCCCAGTACCAGGCCGCTGATGCGGCGGATCCGTCCAGCCACGGTCACAGCGCGCGTCCCCCATCTCGGCCCGGTTTAGGCCAGAGGAGGCTATCGGCCCAGGCTCAGGCGTTTACGTCAGCTCCGCAGGTCGGGCAGTGGAACGGCCGGCGCCGGGCCATGGCGCGCGTCACCGCGAAATAGAGGAAAGGGAAGCCCATCCGGGGGATCTCCCGCGTGGCCTCCACTTGGCCGTGCTCGGGGCACGTTCCTGTGCGGGTCTCCGTCTCGGTCTTGGCCATGGCTTCCTCCTTGCCCCGGTGGTGACAGAACAGAACCACACCCGCGTGCGGCCGCGCCCGTGTTCAACGGCGGATGGGCAGCCAGCTGAAGCGCCGCAGGGCCACGATCAAGCCGGCCACACCCCACACCCCGAGCACCAGCAGATCTCCTCCGGCGAACCCCGCGCCGTGGGTGTGCGGGTTGTAGGCCTCGAGCAAAGCCGAGGCGAGATGGCGCACGGGGAAGAACTTGGACACGTCGATGAGCCAGTGGGGCAGGATCGACGACGGCACGAACACGCCCGAGATGAAGTAGAGGGGCAGCATCACCGCCTGGGTGATGGGCTGGGCCGCCTCGTCGTTGGCCACCACCGAAGCCAAGGCGTAGCCCAGGCAGCAGAACACAGCCGAGCCCACCAGGATGTCGACGACCAGAGCGGGCGCCGTGCGCGACGGAATATGCGCCCGGTACACCGCCCAGCCGAGCCCGAGCAACACGGCGGCGATGAGCAGCGCTGTCACCATGGCCGTCAAGGCCCGGCCGGCGATGACTGCACCGGCTGATACCGGTGTGGCCCGCCGTCGCTTGAGCACGCCCGTCTCGCGCTGGACCGTCACCGAGATGACAAGATTGACGAACGAGGCTGCGATGACGCCGAGGGCGATGATCCCGGGGACGTAGTAGGTCTTGGACGCGATGCGCCCGCCGGGAACGGCCACCGTGTTGTTGCCGCCGAAGACCGAGGCGAAGATGAACAGGAAGATCACCGGCAGGCCGATGGTGAAGAAGCGCGCCTGGCGGTTGCGGAAGAAGGCGCGCAAGTCGTAGGCCGACTGGTGCAAGGTCAGCCGCAAGGCGAGCGACAGCCCGCCCACCGGCCGGGCCGGGGTGTGCGGGGCGGGGGCTTGGGGGGCGACGGCGGTCATGCGCCCGCCCCTTCTGCCGTCAACGCCAGGTAGATGTCCTCCAGGCTGGGCCGGCGCACCTCGAGATCGGCCAGATCGGCGCCGCGCTCCTCGGCCCACCGCACCAACGGGCCGAGCACGGCGAGAGTCGCCGGCGCCCGCAACGACACGCGACCTTGCTCCTCGCCCACCAGCGCGGTGCGCACTGCCTCGGGCAGATCGCCGACGCCGCTGCCGGCCGGCAACGTGAAGTGGATCTCCGCCGCGGCGTGCTCGCGCCCGGCAATCGTGGCCGGCGTGCCCTCGGCCACGATTCGGCCCTCGGCCAGCACGGCCACGCGATCGGCCAGGTGCTCGGCCTCGTCCATGTAATGCGTGGTGAGGAACACGGTCACTCCGAGGGAGCGAAGCCCGGCGATCATGTCCCACGCGGCACGGCGGGCCGAGGGGTCGAACCCGGTGGTGGGCTCGTCCAAGAAGAGCAGCTCCGGGTTGCCCACCAGGGCCAGACCCACGTCGAGGCGACGGCGTTGCCCGCCCGACAACCGGCTGGCGATGGCATCGGCGCGGTCGGCCAGGCCGACCAGGGCCATGGTGGCCTCGACGTCGGCCGGGTGCGGGTAGTAGCCGGCGTAGAGACGCAGGCACTCGATCACCGTGAGGTCGCGTTCGGGCTCCGACTCCTGGAGCACGACGCCGATCCGAGCCCGCCAGGCGGCGCCCGCCTCCTGAGGGTCGGTGCCCAACACGGTGACCTGACCGGCGCTGCGCCGGCGGTACCCCTCGAGGATCTCGACGGTGGTGGTCTTGCCCGCGCCGTTGGGCCCGAGGAAGGCGAACACCTCGCCCCGGCGCACTTGCAGGTCGATACCGCGCACGGCTTCGTGCGCGCCGTAGCGCATGTGGAGGCCAGACACCTCGATGACGGTCTCGTCCGTCGCCACCGGTCCGAGACGCTATCGCCGGGCGTCGCCGGGCGCGGGGCCAAACGCACCGAGGCCGGTAGCCTGCGGCCGTGGACCCCGCCAACGCCCATCTAGCCGAGCTCGGCACCTTGTGGCGGTGGTTTGAAGGCACGATCGCACCGGGGTACTCGCCGCTGTACTCGGCCATCGCCACGGCGGTGGCCGACGATCGCGAGGTGCTCGGCCTGGTACAGGCCACGCCGCCCGACGCGCATCACCCACCGGCGTTACTGGCCGCCGTGCACTACTTGCTGCTCGGCGGGCTCGACCACCCGCTCGGGGCGGTGTACGGGGGCGAGTCGGACGCGGACCCGGCACCACTGTTCCGCGACCTGTGCTTGTCGCACCGCGACGAGCTGGTGGAGCTGCTGGCCTTCCGGCGGGTGCAGACGAACGAGGTGGGGCGCAGCAGCCTCATCGGCCCGGGGCTCCTGTGGGCCGCGGGCCGGTACGGAGCGCCGCTGCAACTGGTCGACGTGGGGTGCAGCGCCGGGCTCAATCTCCTGTGCGACGAGTACCTGCTCGACTACGGGCCATACGGCCGCACCGGGTCCACCGAGGCCGAAGTGCGAATCGAATGCGAGGTCGTCGGTGGCCCCCCACCGGTGGCGCCGCGACTGCCGGATGTGGCCGGGCGCACGGGGATCGACCGGAACCCGCCCGACCTGGCCGATCCGGACGACGCCCGCTGGCTGCTGGCGTGCGTGTGGCCGGACACCGGCCGTCTCGAACGCTCGGCGACGGCCATCCGGCGGGCCGCGGGGCGCCAGCCGGCGATCCACGCCGGCGACGCGGTGGCCCTTCTGCCCGGCGTGCTGGCCGGGTTGGGACCGGGCCTCGTCGTGGTCGTCACCACATGGGCGTATGCCTACCTGCTGCCCGAGCAACGGCCGGCCTTCGTCGACGCCTTACGCGCGACCGGCCGGCACCGCCCGGTCGTGTGGGTGGCGGCCGAGGGCCGCGGCGTCGTGGAGGCCATGGACGCCTCGGGCATGCCCGGGCCTCCTGATGCGCCCGAGTGCGACGTGCTCAGCGCCTGGAGCTTCGACGGCGGCACCGAGGAGATCGTCGCGCTGGCCCTGGTGCACTCGCACGGCCAGTGGCTCGACTGGCGGGCCTAGACGATCAGCCGGCGGCCTCTGCCGGCGCCAACACGGGAGCGCCGGCCGGTTGGGCCTGGAAGTCCCGGCCGCGCACGAGCACGGCGAAGAACGCACCGACGAGCACACACACCGCACCGACCACGAAGACCTGGTCGATCCCCGAGACGAAGCCGCGGCGGGCCGCCTCGACCACCGCGGCGTTGCCTCCCGAGACCTGGCTGGCCGCTCGCAGTCCACCGGCCGCCACCGCGCTGCCAAGTCCCCGGGGAACGTGACTCAGGCTGGCGTGGAGCGACGACGCGAGCCGCACCTGGAAGATGGCGCCGAGCGCTGCGATCCCCGTCGCCACCCCGCCGAGACGGAACGTGTTGTTGATCCCCGACGCCATGCCCGACCGGGCGGGCTCGACCACGCCCAGCGCAGTGCGGGCGATGGCCGGGTTGGCGATCCCGATGCCGATGCCACCCACCACCATGCCGGGCAAGAGCGCCGTCCAGGTCGAGGTCACCGACACCAACCGCATGAGGGCCAACCCGCCCGCGGCCAGCACGAGCCCGGTGCCCAGGGCGATCCCCGGGCCGGTTCGTTCCACCACCGGGCGCAGGGCCAGCGGGACGAAGAAGGTCAACAGCGTCATGGGCAGCATGCGCAGCCCGCCCTGGAGCGGCGACATGCCGAGAACGTTCTGCAGGTACAGGGTGAGGTAGGGGAACATGGCGAACATCCCGGTGCCGATGCCCAGCGTTCCCAGGGACACACCGACGAACGACGGGTTACGGAACAGCGACAGGTCGAACATCGGGCGCTCCTGGCGCAGCTCCACCACCACGAAGGCGGCCATGAGCAGAGCCGCGCCGGCGAAGCAGGAGAGGATGACGCCGCTCGTCCAGCCGTCGTCGGCACCGCGGGTCAAGCCGAGCACCAGGAGGAAGAGCGACCCCGAGAAGGTGACCAGGCCACCGAGGTCCAGACGACGCGCCCCGGGGTCACTGATGTTGACCATGCGCGTGGTGGCAATGAGGAGGGTGGCCGCGCCCACCGGCAGGTTGACGTAGAAGATCCACGGCCACCCGAGGCCACTGGTGAGCGCCCCGCCCACCAGCGGTCCGATGGCCACCGCCGCGCCGACCGTGGCGCCCCAGATGGCGATGGCCGTGCCCCGTTCGCGGCCGACGAAGTCCTGGCCGATGAGGGCCAGCCCGGTGGCGAACATCCCGGCCCCGCCCACCCCCTGCACGGCGCGAGCGGCGATGAGCACGGCCGCGTTGGGCGACAGGGCGCACACGAGTGACGACACGGTGAAGATGGCGACCCCGGCCATGAACACGCGCTTGCGGCCGAAGCGGTCGGCCAGGGATCCCTGGGTGAGCAGCAGGGCGGCCAAGGAGAGGGAATAGGCCGAGATCACCCACTCGAGGTCGCTGAACCCGGCGTGCAGGGTGCGCTGCATGGTAGGCAGGGCCACCTGCACGATGGTGATGTCCACCAGGAGCATGAAGGTGGACCCGCACACCGCCGCCAGGGTCCACCACCGCTTCTCGTGACGCTCGTGGGGGGGCGGGGCGCCGGGGGCCGGCGCAGTGGTGGCGTCCATTGGTCCTCCGACGGGGTGGGCGACAGTCGCCCGCCGCTTGTGACTGTATTGGCTCGTCCCCTCGGGTCGTACCCTTTGGACGTGGACCGACGCCCGCGACCACCCCGGGACACCGCCCTCGGGGTGGTCGTCGTGGTGCTGGTGGTGACGTTCCTCGGGTTGTGCTGGTGGCAGGTCACCCGGGCCATCGGGGGCAACAGCCTCAGTTGGGCATACGTCTTCGAATGGCCCCTGTTCGCCGGGTACCTCATCTACATGTGGCGCAAGCTGTCGAGGGAACGCGAGCCGACCGGCGGCGCCCCATCCGGCGGTGCCGCGGAGACGGGCGGCGACGTGGAGCCATCGGCCGGGCAGGGCCCGGACACCGGCGACGAGGAGGACGAGGAGCTCGCCGCCTACAACCGGTACCTAGCCGCCCTCGACCAGACCGGACGGCGCAAGCGCTGGTAGCGGCGCCGGACCCGGGCCAAAGGAGCAGTCGCCCGGCGCGGCACACCCGCCCGCCACAATGGCGCCCATGACCGATGCGTGCCCGGGCCCCGAAGTAGAGGTGCGCACCAGCCCGCGCCGGCGCCGGACGGCCACCGCCTTCTGGCAGCACGACCGCATCGTCGTCGTCCTCCCCGCCCGACTGCCGAGGGCCGAGCGGGGCCCGATGGTGGAGGCGCTGGTGCGCCGGGTCTTGGCCCAGAACCCCAACCGCCATGCCACCGACGCGGACCTGCTGGAACAGGCCACCGTGCTGAGCCGCCAGTACCTCTTGGGCACCCTGCCGCGTTCGATCCGCTGGGTGTCGAACCAGCACCGGCGTTGGGGGTCGTGCTCGGCCCACAGCGGTGAGATTCGCGTGTCGGCGCGCCTGCGGGTGGTGCCGCCGTGGGTGCTCGACGCCGTGCTGGTGCACGAGCTCGCCCATCTCGAAGAGCCGTCGCACTCGGCCCGTTTCCACGATCTGGCCGGCCGCTACCCCCGTATGGCCGAAGCCGACACGTTCCTCGAGGGCTTCGGGTTGGGGCTCGAGCACGGTGCTCCTCCCGTTTCCGAGGCTTCCGGCTAGCGCCGTACAATCGACTCGGAGCCTCCCGCCGGGTCACGGGCTCCGCGTGGGCGACCGACCCGGAGGGCGCGTTGTCAGGGACAGGCACCGGGGGCCGCAACCGGCTGTGGTCACCGTCGCGTGGACGGGGCAACGCGCCACACCGGCCCACCATCGTTTCCTCCGTGGTCACCGCCCTCATCGCGGTGGCGGTGGTGTTGCTGTTCGTGTTGATCCGCGCACCCGGGCCGAGCGCGCCGGCGACACAGTCGACGCCCACCACCGGGTCCATCGGTCCCCGCCTCACCACGCCACCGCGCACGGGAACGGTGCCGAGAGTCCCGGCCACCACCACCGGCGGTGCACCCGGCGGTGCACCCGGCGGCTCGGCCGCCGCGGCAGCGTGCACGGCCGCCGACGTGCACATCGTGACGACCTCCGACAAGTCGTACTACCTGCCGGGTTCGTCGGTCACTGTCACCACGTTGTTGCGGGCGCTGCGCCGCTGCGAGTGGGCCCCCGTCGCCGTGCGCCCCTACGGCTGCGCGGTGACGGTCTCGGTGGTGGACGCCCTGGGCGACCAGGACTGGCCCGCGCCCGGACAGGGCGAGACGTGCTCGTCCCCCGCGCCGACGGTTCTGCGGCCGGCCGTGACCGAGTCGGTGCGGGCCATGTGGGACGGACGTGTCGTGGTCAACGGCAACGCGAACCCCGCGCCGCCGGGGACCTACCGCGCGGTGGGCGTGTGGGCGTGGAGCTCCGGGCCGGGCCTCCCCCTGACCGAGATCACGGTCCGGTCGGTGCCCTTCACCGTGGGCTGAGCCCGCGGGCCGAGGATCAGCCGGCCTCGCCGAGCACCGCCGCCGCCACCTTCTCCTCCAGGTAGCGGGTGTCCCACCACGAGACCTGTAGCGCCTTGGCCCGCCGGAAGTAGAGCTGGATGTCGAACTCCACGGTGAACCCGATCCCCCCGAACACCTGCTGGGCCATGGAGGTCACGTCTCGGTAGGTCTGGCAGGCGAAAAGCTTGGCCATGGGGGCCAACCGGTCGACCGGCCGGCCTGCGGCCCGGGCCCAGGCCGCCTCGTGCACCAGGGTCGTTCCCCCGTCCACCGTGGTGACGGCGTCGGACAGGTAGTGGGCGATGGCCTGGAAGGCGCCGAGCGGCTTGTCGAACTGGAATCTGTCCTTGGCGTACTGCACGGTGATGTCGAGCGCCTGCCGCGCGCCGCCCATGGCCTGGGCGGCCAAGAGGACGACACCGTCGAGCATGAGTGCCTCCCACGTGCGCCAGCCCGAGCCGGCGGCGCCGATGCGGTCGGCCGCGCCCACCGCCACGTCGCGCAACACGACCTCGTACTGCGTGTCGGAGGCCACCGAGAACTGCTGGGTGAGGGTCACGCCCTCGGCGCGGGGGTCGACGAGGAAGAGGTCGACGGCTTCGGCGTCGTCACCGGTTCGGGCCAGGACCACCATTCGGCTGGCCGCCGACGCGAAGGCCACATGGCGCTTGGTCCCGTTCAAGCGGAAGCCGTCACCGTCGGGGCGCGCCCGGGTCTGGACGCCGGCCGGGCCGAACCCGCTCTCGGGCTCGAGCCACGCCGCGGTCACGATGGCGTCACCGCTGGCGATGGGCGCCAGCCACTGCGACTGCTGCTCGGCCGAGCCGGCAGCCACCAGCGCGCCACCACCGAGCACTGCGCTCACGAAGTGCGGCACGGGAACGAGGGCGCGGCCGAGCTCTTCGTAGAGGACGACCCCTTCGAGCAGTGACATGCCGGCGCCGCCGTGCTCCTCGGGGAGCAGCAGCCCGATCATGTCGAGCTGGCCGAGCTGCTTCCACAATTCGGCCGAGTAGCCCACCGGGTCGTCCTCGAGCTCGCGCACGGTCGACAGCGGGCAGTACGTGCTGCACACTCCCCGGACCGTTTCGCGCAGCATCTGCTGCTCGGCAGTGAACTCCAGATCCAGCACGGTCAGCTCCTCGTTCCTCGGCGGCGGTTCGTCACGGTGCCCAACGGTCCCCCCGCCGCCCCCATGGGTTGTCCCCGGCGTCCACGGGCAGGGCCACCCGGGCCCGGCACGTCGTCATCTCGTCCTCACCCACCCGCAACGACAGCGCCAGCTCCACCCAGCCACAGCCGGTGTCGTCGCGGGTCACGTCGTCCACCACTCCGTGCAGCTCCATGGTGTCGCCGGGGAACACCGATCCCTTCATGCGGAAGGTGACACGACCCAGCCGGCCGTGCGGGCCCGTCCAGTCGGTGACGAAGCGCTCGAACCAGGCGGCCTG
>DATGGF010000469.1:0-3872 GCA_035308625.1 Acidimicrobiales bacterium
GGTACACGGGCGACCCGCCGGCGTCGTGGCCGAGCGGTTCGGTGGTCAAGTCGACGTCCATGCTGCCCGCCAGCGCGTAGGCCACCACCAAAGGCGGTGAGGCCAAATAGTTGAGACGGACGTCGGGGTGGATGCGGCCCTCGAAGTTGCGGTTACCCGACAGCACGGCCGCCACGGACAAGTCGTGCTCGCGTACCACCTCCGACACGCCCGGGAGCAACGGCCCGGAGTTGCCGATACAGGTGGTGCAGCCGAAGCCGACCAGGTCGAACCCGAGCCGGGCCAGTGGTTCGCGCAGTCCGGCGCGGTCGAAGTAGTCCATGACCACGCGCGATCCCGGGGCGAGCGAGGACTTGACCCAGGGCTTCCTGTCCAGCCCGCGCTCGAGCGCGTTGCGGGCCAACAGGCCGGCGGCCAGCATCACCTGGGGATTCGACGTGTTGGTGCAGCTCGTGATGGCGGCGATGACCACGTGCCCGTCGGCCACCTCGGTGGCCGGACCGGCCTGTGTACCGGCCCGGTGCACGGCGTCGTCCGACCGGCCCGGCGTGCGGGCCAGCGCGGTGTGGAACCCCGCCTTGGTGGCCGACAGCGCCACTCGGTCGTGGGGCCGGGCCGGGCCGGCCAGACTCGGCTCCACCGTGGACAGGTCGAGCTCGACGTGCTCGGTGAACACCGGGTCGGGCGCGCCCGGCTCGAGGAACATGCCTTGTTCCTTGGTGTAGGCCTCGACCACGGCCACGTGGCCTTCGTCGCGGCCGGTGAAGCGCAGGTAGTCCAGGGTGGCCGCGTCGACCGGGAAGATGACGCAGGTGGCACCGTACTCCGGTGTCATGTTCCCGATGGTGGCCCGGTTCTCGAGCGGCAGGTCGGCCAGGCCCGGTCCGTAGACCTCGACGAACTTGCCCACCACCCCGTGGTGGCGCAGGAGCTCGGCGATGCGCAGGACCAGGTCCGTGGCGGTGGCGCCCTCGGGAAGCCGACCGGTGAGGCGGAGCCCGACCACCGAGGGCACCAGCATGGTGAGGGGCTGGCCGAGCATGGCCGCCTCGGCCTCGATGCCGCCGACGCCCCAGCCCAGCACGCCGAGGCCGTTCACCATCGTGGTGTGCGAGTCGGTGCCGACCAGGGTGTCGGGGTAGGCCCAGCCGTCGTCGGTTGTGAACACCACGCGCGACAGGTACTCCAGGTTCACCTGGTGGCAGATGCCCGTGCCGGGCGGGACGACCCGGAACCGGTCGAAGGCCTGCTGGGCCCAGCGCAGCAGTTGGTAGCGCTCGAGGTTGCGCCGGTACTCGATCTCCACGTTGGTGGCGAAGGCCGACGGGGATCCCGAGGCCTCGACGATGACCGAATGGTCGATGACCAGCTCCACGGGGACCAGCGGATTGATGCGCGTCGGGTCTCCGCCGCCGGCCGCCAGCGCGTCGCGCATGGCGGCCAGGTCGACGACGGCGGGCACGCCGGTGAAGTCCTGCATGAGCACGCGTTCGGGTGTGAAGGCGATCTCGGTCGCGGTGTCGGAACCGCCGGCCTGGTGGGCGGCCCAGCCGGCCACGGCCTCGATGTCGGCCGCGTGCACATGTACGCCGTCCTCGTGGCGCAGGAGGTTCTCGAGCACGACTTTCATGGCGTAGGGGAGGCGGTCGACAGCGAACCGCCCCGCCAGCGCATCGAGACGGTGGACCGCCAGGGTGCGATCACCGACGCGCAATTCCGATCGGGAGCTGAAGCTGTCCGCGCCACGGGGGTTGGGGGCCATGGGCCCATTCTGCCCGCCCTCGCCCGAGGGTCGTCCCACGGGCCAGTGGCGCGGGTGGCGCCCCCGGGTGTGAGGGCTAGTGCAGGGCCTCCACCGCCCGGGTGCCGGCCACCACGATCAGGCCCTCACCGGCGGACGGTGCGGCAAAGTGCGTCAGCCCGCCGACGGACAAGGCCACCGAGTAGCGCTGGGCCAGGGTGCCGGGATCGAGGCCGTAGAGGACGTCGCGCCCAGGGTCGAGCGTCCACACCACACCACGGGCGATGGTGGGGGAGCCGGCCCCTGCCGTAGGCGACGTCCACGCGGCGCCCTTCTGCAGGGAGTCGCCCGGTCCGACGTGCACGGGCACGATCTGGTGCGTGTCGGTGCACACGACATACAGCACCGGCGCCAGGTAGGCGGTGGCCCCGCGCGAATTGCACAGGGCGACTGATGCCGCCGCGCCGCCGGGCGCACCGGTATGGAGGAGGTAGCCCGTCATCTGCTTGCCCACCTGGAACAGCCGTCCGTCACCGAGGAGCAACGGGGAGGTCGATCCCAGATCGGCGTCCGCGTCGTTGTCGGCGGCCCAACGGGGGTCGGCGAAGTGCGAGAGCTCGGCCAGTGCCGGCGACAGCTCGATCACGCTGTTGCCGTGGTCGTAGCTGGTGTCCGAGCTGCCGTTCCCGGTGGCCACGTACACGTCGCCGGCGCCGTCGACCGATGGGCCGGCCGGTTCCCAGATGCCGCCCTCGCGTTCCGACGGCACCTTGTAGGTGGCGAGGGGGCCAGAGCCGCTCGTGGGCACGCCGACCACCCAGCCGTTGTAGGAGCCGCAGTCGCCGTACAGGCCGCCGAAGGCGACCAGCACCTCTCCACCTTCGAGCGCCAGCGCAGCGCGCTGCAACTGTGCGGCCGAGCTCCACCCGGGTTGATCGAGGCCACGCTGGAACCGCACGGTATGGGAGGTCAGGTCGACGGCGAACAACTCGTGGGCGACACCACCTGAGGCGAGCTCGGCGGACACGAAGAGCGTGTCGCTGGCCGGGTCTATGACCATGGTCGACGTGACACCGACGACCGGCGCGATGTCCCCGCAGGGCAGCGCGGAGGACGCAGCCGGCGCGCCGAGATGCAGCGACCAGGTCACCGCTCCGGTAGCCGCCGACAGCGCGTACACCGTGTCGTTCTCCGTGGCCACCAGCACCTGTCCCCCGAAGATGAGTGGTTCGCCGTAGACGGCGCCGTCGAGGGCGGCCGAGGTCCACGCCGGCGTCGGTGCATGGCCGAGCACGCCTTCGGCGCTGTCGAGGGATCGCCGCCCGTTGTTGCCGCCGTAGGTGGTCCACTCCGATGGCGCTGGTGCCGTGGCGGTGGTGGTCGGCCGCGCCGTGGTGGACGGGGGTGCCGTGGTCGTGGGCGCTGCCGTCGCCGGCGAGTGGGCGCCGCGATGGTGGGCCGTGGGGGAACCGGACCCGCAGGCAGCCAGGGCGGCGATCAGGGTCAGGGCCACCACCGCTCCCGCCCGGCTGCCCGACCGGGGTCTCCCCAGGGACCGGGCACGAGGGGTGCCGGGGCGGGCCATGCCCGGAGTCTTAGCGGACCGGGGTCGCCGGGCTGGGGCGCCGTTGGCCTGGGTCCGAATTTCGTGCCTGAGGGATCGGCACTCAGGGAATTTGCGGGACTTCTGGGGTGGAATTGTTTACTCTGTGTGGTGGACTTCCTCCGGTGCGTGGCCAACCTCTCTCAGCCTCGGCGCATCCGGAGCGGGTCGAAGGACGGGGGGGCATGGGAATGAGCCTGGAGCCGACGACGGGCCTCACGGCCTGGTCGGCCGAGCAATTGGCCGGGCTGCTCGAGCGGCTGACCAAGATCCAGCGGTCGATCTCCCTGCGCGCTCCCCTCCACGAGCTGTTCGACGCCATCACGGCCGGGGCGGCCGAGCTGCTCGGCGACCCCATCGTGAGCCTGTACCTGGTCGACCCCAGCGACCCGGACTCCCTCGCCCCCGCGTCGATCCAGGGGGGTCCGCCCGACGCCGCCTGGGAGCAGGCCCGCCTGACCGTCGGCCGCGGGGTCTGCGGCCAGGCCGTGGAGGAGGACCGGCTGGTCGTGGTGGAGCAATATCGCC
>DATGGF010000470.1:0-4239 GCA_035308625.1 Acidimicrobiales bacterium
GTCGGCCGGTGGCGCCAGCATCTGGGCGTAGGTGTTCACGTTGACCCAGCCCATGTTTGAGCTGAAGTTCTGCTGGAACACGAAGGGCAGCGACCACCACGCCGTGAGGAGCAACCCGACGCCCACAACCGTGCCCGCCCAAATCAGCCGGCGCTTCGTCACGCCCATGAGCACCAGAGCCACCACCACGCCGGCCAACGCCAACAGGGCGGCTACCAGGTGACACAGGATGCAGAAGGCGAGCAGGAGCGCGCCGGCGGCGCGCAGGCGGCCCGTGCGCAGGCCTCGGATGACGAGGCCGAGGAAGACCAGCGCGGCGGACAGCCCCAGGGAGAAGGCGTACTCCCCCGCCATGGTGGAGAAGAGGTTGCCGCCGTAGATGGTGAAGGTCTGGTCGAACAGGAACGGCAGCGTGGCCAGAGCGAGCACCGCCGGCCGGGGCCGCTCCAGACCAGCGAGCCGGCCGAAGGCCCAGGCGGCCACCGGAAGGGTGAGCGACCCGAGGATCGTGATCAGCTTGAACGCCACCGTGAACGGGATGACGAAGCCGAGCAGCGCGGCCAGCAGGTCGGGCATGGGGAAGTAGAAGGTGTAGAGCGGATAGCCGTCGTAGGCACCGGGGTCCCAGCCCGTGACATGGAAGTGCGGCAGCAGCACGTCTTTCAGGTATGCGGCGAGGGCGACGTGCGCGCCGGTGTCGCCGCCGGTCGTCGTCGTGTTGGCCAGGAGCAGCGACGGGTTCAACGCCCAGACGGTGACCACCATGACGGCGACCACGGCCACGAAGGTGAGCACGGCCGGCACACTCGGGCGCAGGAAGGATCTCCGCTCGTGTCCGTCGTCGAACGAAGGACGTAGGGGTGCGGGCGCGTGCAGCGTGCTCATCGCGCCACGCCGACGGTGGCGACCGACACCACGGCCACCAGGTTGAAGGTGGCGTGCGCCAGGATGCAGGGCCCCAGGCGGCCGAGCCGGTAGGCCATGACCGACAGCACCACCCCGAAGGCCGCCAGCCCGAGCATCTGGAGCAGCTCGAGATGGGCGAGGGCGAACACCACTCCCGTCGTCACGATGGCGACGGTCGGCCCGACCAGGCGACCCAGACCGCTGAAGGCGCGCAGCGCCCCACGGAGGAACAGTCCCCGGAAGACGAGCTCCTCGACTACGGGCACGACGAGCACGGTCAGTACGGCGATCACGGCGAGATCGGCGCCGGGGAACCCACCAGTGAGGTGTTTCGCCGGTTCCGACAAACGTTGCGACAGCCGGGGCACGACGTGTTCGAGTGGCAGGTACAGAAGCGGCAGCAAGATGAATTGGCCGCCGAGTCCGATGGCCGGGCCGAGCAGGGCATCGGAGGGTTCGAAGCGCACGCGCATGTCGCGCCACACGTTGCCCGTCCCTTGCGCACGGCTGGCCAGCACGACCGCGCCGACGAACCCGAACCACAGGCCGACGAGACCGCTCACCACCACCCAGGCAGGCGGGATGGTTCGGGTCGCCAGTTGCGAGACGTCGCGGAGGTGCCCGGTGAACGCCGCCGTGAGGAGGAGCAATACCGCGCTGGCCACTTGCCCGACCAGGAACCCGGCGACGGCGAAGCCCATCCACACCACCCCCTGCCGGGTGGTGGCGAGCACGTCGGGCACTACGTCGCCGGCGGACACCCCAGGGTCGAGGCCGCTCGCGCCGGGGACAGCCGGCGGCCCCGGCACCAGGGTTTCGGGGGCCGGAGCCGGCCACGACCGTGCGACCATCACCGCGAGGTTAGCTACCGTCCGTGGGTAAACGGCTGTCACGGCGGTGCATGCCGGCCCGGCGGGGGCGCGTAGCATTGGGCCGATGAGCCCGTCGCTCCCCGATCGTCGCGCCGGTCGACCCACGCCCGGTGGTGCCGGGGGCCCGGCCACCGGCGGCAGCGGGAGCGGGTCGGGCGATCAGAGCTGGCGCTGGGTCTTCGCCCTGCTCATCCTGGCCGTGATCGCCGTGCTGATCATCCCGCCGCTGCTGTCGCACAACTCCCCGCAGCAGATCCAGTACAAGGACTTCCTGAAGAAGGTCGAGGCCCACGGGGTCCAGACCGTCAAGATCGACAACACCACTGGGATCATCACCGGCCAGCTCAAGAGCGGGGCCCAGTACACCGTCAACGGGCCGGACCCGGCGCTCGAGCAGGACGTCCAGACCATGAAGTCGGACGTGCCCTCGGTCAAGTTCACCACCCCGCAGCAGAGCGCCTGGAGCCAGTGGCTGCCGACCGTGTTCATCCTCCTGGCCTTCGTCGGCATCTTCTTCTGGATCAGCCGGCGGGCGCAGGGGCAGATGACCGGCATCATGTCGATCGGTCGCTCGCGGGCGCGGCTCTACACCACCGAGCGCCCCCGCACGACGTTCGCCGATGTCGCCGGCTACCAGGGCGTGAAGGTCGAGATCAGCGAAGTCGTCGACTTCCTCAAGTCTCCCCACCGCTTCCGCGACATTGGCGCCAAGATCCCCAAGGGCATCCTGTTGGTGGGGCCGCCGGGAACCGGCAAGACCCTCATCGCCCGGGCCGTGGCCGGCGAGGCCGGGGTGCCCTTCCTGTCAGTCAGCGGGTCCGACTTCATGGAGATGTTCGTCGGGGTCGGGGCCAGCCGGGTGCGCGACCTCTTCCAGACGGCCCGCAAGCAGGCTCCAGCCATCATCTTCGTGGACGAGATCGACTCCATCGGGCGCAAGCGCGGCGCCGGGCTGGGCGGAGGCCACGACGAGCGGGAGCAGACGCTCAACCAGATGCTCTCGGAGATGGACGGGTTCGACCCCGCTGAGGGCGTGGTCATCATGGCGGCCACGAACCGTCCCGACATCCTCGACCCCGCACTGCTTCGCCCGGGACGCTTCGACCGCCAGATCGTGGTGCCGCTGCCCGACCTGGAGGAGCGCCTGCCCATCCTGCGCGTGCACTGCAAGGACAAGCGCATCGGCCCGGACGTCGACCTCGAGCTGGTCGCCCGGGGAACTCCCGGCATGAGTGGTGCGGACCTGGCCAACCTGGTCAACGAGGCCGCCCTGCACGCTGTGCGCCGGGGCTCGCACCAGGTGGATATGCGCGATTTCGAGGCGGCCCGCGACCGGGTGCTCATGGGCCAGCGCCGCGAGAGCCTGGTCCTGTCGGACCAGGAGAAGGAGCGGGTGGCCTTCCACGAAGCCGGCCATGCCGTGCTGGCCTATGTGCTCGAGCATGCCGACCCCGTGCACAAGGTGACCATCCTCCCCACCGGCATGGCACTGGGCGTTACCCAGCAGCTGCCGCTCGAGGAGCGTCACATCTACTCGCGTGAGGTCATCGACGACTCGCTCGCCGTGCGCATGGGTGGGAGGGCCGCGGAACTGCTGGTGTACGGGGACTTGTCCACGGGGGCGAGCAACGACCTGGTGGGCAACACCGAGCTCGCCCGCAAGATGGTGCGGGAGTGGGGCATGAGCGAGGAACTCGGTCCCATGGCCTGGGGGTCACAGGGCATGGTCTTCCTGGGCGAGGACCTGCTGCATTCACGCGACTACTCCGAGGACACCGCCCGGGTCGTCGACGCCGAGGTCTCGCGCATTCTGCGCCAGCAGGAAGAGCGAGCGATCGAACTGCTGAGTCGTCATCGCGGCGGGCTGGACGCGGTAGCGCGTGGCTTACTCGAACGCGAGACCCTCGACGGCCAGGAGGTCGCCAAGCTCGTCGACACCGCGTACGGCCGGCCCGTCCATACCCAGGCGGCAGTACCGCACTTCACCACCACCAACGGCGCCCGCAAGCCTGCAGACGAGCCGGCCGACGGCGCCAAGGCCGACGGCGCCAAGGCCGAAGGCGCCAAGGTCGACGGCGCCAAGGCCGAGGCCGGAAACCCTGGTGGTGCGGGGACGAACGGTGATGCCGGGACGAACGGTGATGCCGGAGCTACGGGCGATGCCGCTCACGGCGAGGCGGCGCACGCGTCGGACTGACTGACTTCCTCAACCCGGGGCGGCCACCACCGCCCAGGCTGGGACGACCACTGCGCCCGGAGCGCCCGACGGCACCGGGTCGAGCTCGACCACCACCGGCCCGTCGGCCTCCACCTCGACCGGCACCCGGCCGATCGGAGGGGCTGGATTCGGGCCGACGACCAGCATCCCCCCCGACCGGAGCCGGGCGTGGCGCAGCCCAGCGAGCGGCACGACTGCGCCTGAGGGCTTGACCGCGAATGCGCTCACCCGGACGGGCCGGCC